>JAUXUR010000079.1 GCA_030680745.1 Alphaproteobacteria bacterium | reverse complement strand
GTTATTGATACTCATGTGTGATTTCACTAATTGATGATAACGACGTACAAGTCGAGATTCTAAGTCCATTTATATTACCTAAGAAATTAAAGATCACATATTAAACATTAATTCCTCTTATTTGTGTAGATACCTATGGGTTAAGCCGCGGGAAGTAGAGGGGTACGCTTTTTAATAGAAAATACTATAATGGGAAATGAGCTAAACTATAGTCGATCAATCTGCGGGACAATTTTTATTTTTAGGCTAGAAATTTTCCCAGACATCTTTGTTTTCCTGAACGCCTTGAAGCTAAGCAACGAATGCAGATTCAGGATCCATAACGAAATACATACTCAAAGAGCATGGTAAAATTATTTAAATAACGTCATGATCTGCGATCATGATTGTTAATTGGACCCTGGATCCGCATTCGAGCCCTTTGGGCTCTCATTGGTCCAGGGAAACAATAGGTTTGTGTCAGGTTTTACAGAGTTCTGCTCATTTGAATGAGCATAGTTTCATTTTTTGTTCGGTAGAAATAGTGTTAAATTTATTATTTACAATTTCTTAATTAAAACTTCTTTTCCCTCATCATCAATTTCTTTTAATTTATGTCCCCTTGCAATAAGGGCTGTCACAACGGCAACACCCTGCGATGATATCATAACAACAAAAGGTGTTAATATAGGTGATGTAGCAGTGATGAAAATAATCCCGGCGCTTGATGGTAACCCTAAGGGGTCCAAAACAAAAGCAATCAAAGGCGCTGTTGCAAAAACGGGACCAATAGCCGCCATTGATACAAATGACATCCCAACAACAATGACAATAATATCTAACACACCCAAAGAAATATCATACATTTGTGCAACAGTAACTGCCGTAAGTGTAAAAAGAAGTGCAATACCTTGTCGATTGATTGTAAGCCCAAGCGGTACCAACAAATGCGTTAATTGTGGGTTAATTTTAAAATGTTTCTCAAGATCTTCAATGAGTTGAGGAATTGCTGCTACAAAACTCTGCGTTCCGATAGAAATTAACAGCGTTTCCTGAATACCTTCAATGACTTCAAATAAAGATTTTTTAGTCGCGTAGGCCATTAAAAAAGTATAAGCAGTAAATAAAACTAGCATCCCCAAACAATAAAAAGCAACGAATTTTAAAAGCGAAACCACCACGTCAAAACCGGTGATAGAAACTTGACTCGCAACAATACATGCAATACCAAAAGGTAATGCATGTAAAATCCATTTAATGATCATAAAAATAGTATCAAAAGCGACACTGAAAAAAGTATACACAATAGATGATGCAGGATGTTTTACAAGACCTAAAGAAACGCCTAAAAGGATTGAAAAAAAGACAACTTCCAATATTCGTCCTTGCGAAAGAGAATAAAAAATATTCGTAGGAATTAAAGAGTTAACAAGCCCCCATCCTTTTTTAATGCCCTTGTCATCAACAACAATTTTATCACCTGAATCCAAAAACAATTTTCCCAAAATAGTTTTTGATTCCTCATCAAGATGGCCAGTGCTACCCAACACACCAACTAATATACCTATTATAGCTGCAAAAATCATAAAAGCCGTAAAATACAAAGTTAGCTTTAATGCCAATGCCCCACCATCACTTGAGCGTACTAAATTACAAAATGAATTAACAACGGCGCTCATAATTAAAGGCAGCACACACATTTGAAGCAAAGCTATATAAATATCGCCAAAAGGTGCAATTGTATCCGATAATTCTTTTGATGTAAAACCTATTACGGCACCCACCAAAAGACCCAAAATACCAGCCCAGGGACTTAAAAGTACAGATGAAACAACATTTACAAAACCAGATCTCATGACCCTACCTTCATTTCTGTTTTTTCAGATTTTTCATTTTGTTCTGGCTTAAGATTTGTTTTTTCAATATTTCCGTTTAAATCTTTTACATTAGAAGTCACGTATTTATCATAAAGATTATCAAAAGCAACTTTTTCACGTCTAAACGTTAAATAAAGATTCAACCATTCTTTTAAATTATAAGCATCCGGTGGTATTGCAATCGATATATGATCTTCAGAATTTTCAAGATAAATAGGTTTATAATAAATTGCTTGGCCTGGATTTTTTTTAAAAAAGACTTTTATAAGATATTCTTCGTTATAAACAGCATCTATTTTGCGATCCACTAAACTTTTATAAATATCAAGGCGACTAGGCGCTTCAATAAGCTTAACCTCAGGAAAAACATTGCGTGTAAATTCTCGGAAAGCGCCACCTCTTTCAGCAGCAAATGTAGCATCTTTACGATTAAGCGCCATTAGTAAATTTTTTTCAGTAATATTATTTTGTGCGGCATAACTCCGACTCACTAATATGCCCGTTCTCAACTTAATGTAAGGTTCTGTATATAAGACTTTTAATTGCCTAGTAAGCGTTTTACTGACATATGAAATCGCCATATCAGCTTTATATTCAGAAACCTTTTTAACAACATCGTCAAAACTATCAGAAGTGCGATTAAATTCAACTTCAGGAATATTCAATGTTTTCGCAATATCATATGCTAAATCAACGTCAAATCCTTTTAATGTTCCTGATTCATCTGAAAAAAATGGCGCATAATTATTTTTATGCATCGCAACCACCAATCGACCACGATCAATAACTCGCTGAATATCTATAGGTGGACCTTTTTCACCAAAACGATGAGAATATAATTCTTGGGCAGAAAGCCCTTGATTCAAAGAACAACCTATATAAAGTAGCATAAAATAATAGATTTTTTTCATTATTGCCTCCCATACTTAACTTGACTGGTTTTGAGAATTACGTCAAGGTTGTGAAAGGATTTCAGACTTTATTTTAACTGGAGCGTTCAATGACAAGCACACAATTTTCACCCAAATTATCCGAAAACAAAGCACAAGCAACCAATTTTATTGGAACTGAATGTTTTGAATTTGTTGAGTTTTCAACCGACAAACCTCAAGAACTTTACAAATTATTTGAAAATTTAGGCTTTCGAAATTGTGGGAAACATCGCACCCAAAATGTAACGCTTTTCAAACAAGGTAAAATTCATTTTTTTGTTAATGCTGAACGCAATGATTTCTCTGAAGATTTCAGAAATGATCATGGTTCTTCAGCATGCTCCATGGGCTTTAAAGTTAAAGATGCACAAAACGCATATAAAGCATTAAAAGAAAAAGGTGCTGAACCCATTGATTTTTCATCAAGAAAAAGATTTTTTCCTGCTTCTATTCCTGCCATCAAAGGCATAGGAGGCGCTCACCTTTATCTTATTGATCAAAATGGCATGAATGATCTTTACAATGACAATTTTCCTGGCAGCAAAGGCATTGAACATATTGGCTTAGGCCTTGAATCTATTGATCATTTAACGCACAATGTGTATCAAGGTAACGTGGATCAATGGGCTGATTATTACGAAAAACTATTTAATTTTCATGAAATTCGCTACTTCGACATTAAAGGCGCGCATACAGGACTCATTTCACGCGCTATGTCAGCACCTTGTGGCCAAATTAAAATTCCCCTCAATGAATCAACAGACGATAAATCACAAATCGCCGAATATCTTGAAATTTATAAAGGCGAAGGTATTCAACATATTGCTTTAACGACCCCTAATATTTACGAAACCGTTGAAAAAATGCGTGAAAATAGCATTCCCTTTATGAGTGTTCCAAGATCATATTATGATATGTTGCAAACAAGACTTCCAGCGCATGGCGAAGATGTTGAGCGTATGGCGCGTAGCCACCTGCTTATTGATGGTGACACCCCAACAAAATCTTATTTACTTCAAATTTTCACCAAAACAGTCATTGGACCAATCTTCTTTGAAATTATTCAACGTAAAGGCCATCAAGGCTTTGGCGAAGGAAATTTTCAAGCATTATTTGATGCGTTAGAGCGCGACCAAATCGAACGTGGGGTTCTTAAAGTATGAAAACTTGGATTAACATCCCCAAATCAGAAGGCATTATAACACGCCAAGCGCATGCTGATTTTCCAAATGAAAGCTATGAACGAGAGCTTGGCAAAGAAGGCTTTTTTGGTCCTGCAACGCATATGTATCACCAAAAAAACCCTATGAGTTGGATTAAATGGGAGGGCCCTTTGCGCCCTCGTTCCTTTGATTTAAATAAACTGAGCAATTTGACACAATCGCCCTTCGACGCCCCCGAAATTCTAACAAATAATTTTATGCGTCTTCAATTTTGGCAACTTGACCAATCAATGGATTTTTTAGTCCGTAATGGTGATGGTGACGATCTTCTTTTTATCCATGAAGGTCAAGGTGATCTTTTTTGCGATTATGGACATTTAACCTTTCGTGATGGTGATTATATCCTGCTTCCGCGTGGCTCAATGTGGCGCATTGAATGTGATTCAACTGTTAAAGCACTTATTATTGAAGCGACCAATGATTCCTATCGTTTGCCTGAAAAAGGAATTCTAGGCCCTCAAGCGATTTTCGATCAAGGCATGCTGGATACACCTGTTATTGATGATGCTTTTAAAGAGCAACAACATTCCAAAAGAGAATGGTCCGTCCATATTAAAAGACGCAATCAAATATCAAAAGTCACCTTCCCTCATTCTCCCTTAGATGCAATGGGTTGGAAGGGTAATTTACATCCCGTGCGCATTAATTGGCGTGATATTCGTCCGCTCATGAGTCATCGTTATCATTTACCACCCTCTGCTCACACTACTTTCTTAAGTAGTCGTTTTGTTGTCTGTACTTTTTGCCCCAGACCCATCGAATCAGATCCAGGTGCGCTTAAGGTTCCCTTTTTCCACAACAATGATGATTATGACGAGATCCTTTTTTATCATGCTGGTGAATTTTTCAGCCGAGACAATATTGGACCCGGCATGATGAGTGTTCACCCCTGTGGCTTTACACATGGCCCCCATCCTAAAGCTTTTGCAGCAGGCGCTAAGCATGCACGCAAAGAAACAAACGAGGTTGCTGTCATGATTGATACACGCGATGCTGTTGATTTTGGTTCAAGCTTAAATCCTGTTGAAGATGCTAATTATGTTAATTCTTGGAGACAATCGTGAAATTTGCCTCGTATAAAGACGGACGTGATGGAAAATTCTTACTCGTTTCCAAAGACTTAACACAAGGTTGTTTTGTTCCAGATATTGCAAACACATTCCAACAAGCGCTCGACAATTGGACAGCTGTAAAATCTAAACTTCAAGCACGATATGATGCCTTGAACGCGCATCAAGTTAAAGATGCTTTCACTTTCAATCCAGCGAAAGCCGCCTCCCCTTTACCGCGTGCTTATCAATTTGCTGATGGCAGTGCTTATGTTAACCATGTTGAATTGGTTCGCAAAGCACGCAAAGCTGAAATGCCTGAAAATTTCTGGCATGATCCCCTTATCTATCAAGGTGGATCCGACGCTTTTTTAGGACCAAATGATCCAATTCAGGTTGAAAGTGAAGAATGGGGTATCGATTTTGAATCTGAAATAGCCATTATTACTGACGACGTCCCCATGGGTATTAATACTGAAGAGGCCGAACACCACATTATCGCATTGATGCTTGTTAATGACGTTTCTTTACGTAATTTAATTCCCGCAGAACTCGCTAAAAGTTTTGGTTTTTTTCAAAGCAAACCCGCAAGTTCTTTTTCACCCATTGCTGTGACGCCTGATGAATTAGGCAGCGCTTGGGATGGAAAACGTGTCCATTTGCCCCTTAAAACATATTTGAACAATTCATTATTTGGCGAACCTGATGCTGGCATCGATATGGTTTTTAGCTTTCCACAATTAATTGCGCATGCTGCCAAATCCCGTTATTTGAGCACAGGCACGATTATTGGATCAGGCACCGTATCAAACGTTGACAGATCAAAAGGATCATCCTGCATTGCTGAAAAACGCATGCTTGAAATCATTCAAGACGGTAAACCATCAACGCCTTTCATGAAATTCGGCGATCAAGTGCGCATTGAAATGCATGACGTCCAAGGAAAATCTATTTTTGGTGCAATTGATCAATTTGTTGTTCAGTATGAAAAAGATGCACATGCTTTGCCTATAGATAAATTAGTCGCAAGACCTGCCAGAAGTGTATAAACCTGGAATTGCTTTGATGTCTCTTTTTAATATGTACCACTTAACATAGTGAACCTATTAATTTTTAATAATTTAATCTAAATCAATCTACAGGACAAAAAAATAAATTGCTTCGGTTTCACCTCTCCCCTTGTGGGAGAGGTCGGCGCGCAGCGACGGGTGAGGGGTATCTAAAGCGTTTACAAAGAGCAACACTATCATGCCATAATCTAAGCATTGCCAAGCAAATACGCATCTCTCCAAAATTGTACAAACCCCTCACCCGCTCCCTTTGGTCGCGACCTCTCCCACAAGGGGAGAGGTAAAAAAAAGCCTTCATGAGGAGGGCTTTTGGTAAAAAAATGTTTTAGCTTCTTAGAAATAAGTTGCGGAGTGTGAGAGCGGGATAGTTAAAAATGGGCTTAATTTCATTTTTTGTCTCGTAGATTGAATCTGAATCAATCAGACAATGTAAAAATGATTTGTTCCCCAGGTGTTTGAGGTATTACATTTGGAGGATTTCCAGTGTCAGCATAAAGATAACGTTTTGATTTTATGTACAAAGTAGCATTTTCTTTGCGCGCTAAATCCGAAATAACTTGTCCCTCAAATAAACGCTGAGCCTCTTGATAAGGCTCGTTATTATAAGAACATTCAATAGATTTTATATCCCAGTCCAAAGGTATATCAATATTTTTTTGAGCGCGCAATTTGATCGTTAAAGGCTGCTTTGTTGATTCTATGAAATTACTTTTCCAGTTATAAAATTTTTCTGGAAATTGTGACTCAATATTATCTGCTGATGTTATTATTTCTTCTAAAACTTCATCTTTAGTATTTATAAATCTAAGCGAAAGCTTTTGAATAGAATGTTGCAGAATAAATTGATCAAGATCTACCTGTATTAGATTATTTGGTAAGGTTTCAACTTTTAATGGAAGTCCTGTAAATTTAATCATAACGGCTTTGCACGGAAAAATTTGAACAGCTGAAAAAAATCCAGCCATCGTTAATAATTTATGTAATTTCATTTTTTCTCAGATCCGTTAAAAATAAATATATATAAAGAATAATCCCAAAATTATTTTAATTCTAAAATCTTGAAACAAGGATATTTATTCTGTACATTACAATACATTCATTAAATTTTTAATTCTAAATTTTAAAGACCTATCAAAAAACTATTTTTGCTCTAATTTTTTGACAATACGCTCTACTTCTTCACGAACGATTTTTTCAACAGTACCTGCCAAATGTTGATCAATCCATTCTTTTAAAAGAGGTTTCAAAGAATCAACAACAATATCTTCCAATGTTTTTTCACCACGACCCAAAGAATAATTCACCTTAGATACCGCTGTAAAAAGCTCATTAAGAGATGCTCTTGAATTTTCTTCAACCTCGTCTGAAATAAGGTGATCTTCATTATTTTGAGCTAAAGTATCTTTTGATTTTGACATTTGCTGCTCTTTTGGTTGTTTTTCTATTACTGACTGAACTGGCAAAGGAACTTCTTGAAGTACTGGCGCTTGTTTAAGTTTAGGTTTTTCTTCAACAACAGGCTCAACGATATCATCCAATTCCATCACAACTTCATCTTCGGAATCATCAACCATTTCGGTTAATTCTAACAAATCATCTTCATTAAAAGAGGGAAAATCTTTTTTAATTTCTTTTTCTTTAGACGCCATAGCTTGTTTCACCTCTTCTTTTTTTATTGCTGGCTTTTGAACCGCAGGCGTGTTTTTGGACTGAGTCTCTTTTACGTTTGCCGCTTCTTTATTTTGAGCTGGAACCTCATCATCAGAAATAATACGACGAATGGACGCAAGAATTTCCTCCATTGAAGGTTCTTGCTGGGCAGATGTTTGGGCTGATTTTTGACTCATATCTCTCATGCTTTCTAGTCACTGACTTCTATAGTCTAACAAAAATTAATATTATTTCTAGCCCCTTCTTTCGTAAGATTTTCGAAATAAATTAAAAACTGTGATTTAAAAGTCTATATATTGGAATTCATCTTTATTTTTTAACAAATTTTGGATTACAAAAAAAATTAAAAAAATAGGACATGCCTTTGAAAATTTATAACAAAAACACATAGTTTTGTATTAAACCCCAAAAAATTATTAATCTACCCATTGAACTCAAAAACAAACAATACAACAAAACTTTTTTCGTTCGACTTGAGCAAAATTTAATTTTATTTTCAAACCCACTTTTTTACATATTTTTGCTAAATGTATCAATAATCAAATGTTTTATCTATCCGCACTTACACTCTCTATAATTCTTACTACATTATACCAACTCATATAAGGCTGAATCAAAAGGCTAGCTTTTTCTAAAACAATATCCAATTGATCTATAGGAATCCGCATTGCATTTTCTATTATCACAGAAATATCAGGATCCGTAATGTTAACTTTGTCTAATAAATATTTTTTAATTGCATTAACAACAATTATTCTATTTTCATGCTTTATTTTTAAAATTGATCTCATAAGTCTTAAAAGACAGAATGAATCCATTTCAGAATGAACCAATATCTTTCCAGCCTCCAAAGCACTCTCTGCGTTTGATGATACAGTCATTTCAAGCAACAGACTTATTTGTGAATAATCCATCTCTGGAACAATTAATCTATTGATCGAATCAACAAAAGAAACTCTATTATCGGGATTTATTTTAGAAATAGAATTTATTACATTTTTTATATATTTAACCAAAAATAATACATTTTTACGTAAATCGTCTCTAAGTAAAATCCCTGCAACTTCTATCGCACTTTCAGGTCGATCTATAGAGATTGAAGTAATATATTCCATTATTTCAATATACTTCCTACAACCATTTTTACTGCAATCAAAATTCAGATATTTTTTAAGTGCATTAGCAACAGGTATTCTATCTTCATGCTTTATTTTAAAAATAGATTTCACAAGATCAAAAACAAACCATTTATCCATTTCTGAATAAATTAATATCATTCCAGCCTCCAAAGCACTCTCTGCATTGGGTGATGCAGCCATTTCAAGCAATTCATATATACTTGAGCATTTCATCCCAGACACCATCAACTTACTGATTAAATTAGCAATAGAAATTCTATTGTCAGGATTTATTTTAGAAATAGCATAAATAATATTTTTTACGTCATCCAGAAACAATGAGTGATTTTTCCATAAATCTTTTCTAATTAAAATGCCAGCAGCCTCCATAACATTTTCAGGCCAATCCACAGAAAAAGAATTTATAAAATCTTTAACACCAACAAAATTTATATTATTTTTTAAATTCGGCGTAATAAACATAATAAAATCAATAATAGTTTTTTGTTTATTTTTATTTAATTTGTAAACATATTTAATAAATTCATATATATCTTTTGGAGCCACATAAGGTTGAATCGAAAAATTTACAACTTTAGTAAAATCCAAAATTTGATCAATAGACATTATTTTAATAATAGTAACAATATTATCAATAGTTTTTTCATCATCGCCTATAATTGAATCATAATGATAAAAAACCTTCAACAAAGACTCAATCACTGGGTTAATCACAGAAATAATAGGTTCAATGTCTTTAATATTTTTTTCAAGCACACACACAAATTCTATGATAGTTCTGATATCTTTATCTGACATATGCAACTTAATCATTGGCTGACAAAGCTGAAGAATATCAACAGAAACAGCCTGATCCATTAAAAAAGGTACATAAGTTGAGCTCAAAAGAAAAGATGATAACGTATCAAAGTTAATTGCTTCCTGATTAATTAATTCAGGATCATTTTCCAACAATATTTTAATCGTTATTAAATCCTGAGCTTTATAGGCTTTCACAATAGGTGTTTCTTCTTCACAATCACCATCAGGAAAATCCTCTGCATCTCGTAAAAGAGTCTGAATTTGTGGAGAGGTGTGATAAACTGCGTTATTTTTAGGTAAATTCCTACAAATATCGAACAAATGTTTTTTTAGAATCTTTGAAATAAATTCATCGATTTTAGATATATCCCCATCACCAGATAAATAATCCTTCACAACAACAAGCCCGTCAGGAAATTTAGATAAATTTGCATGTAAGCGCGCCTGTAACTCCAATGAACTATCAAAACATTCTACTAATTTACCTTGTTTAAAAAACTCTAAAACAGGCACTGGATCATCAATAAGTTGATTATTATTCTTATAATAAACTGGCACACCACGACCTGCTGATATATAACAAGCATCTGAAGCAATTGTTGGATCTAAGAAAAATTGTAAAAGAGCACCCTTATCACTCGGTTTAATAAACTTTTCATAAAATTCATTAAACTCAGCAATAATTGAATCCACATCAAGATCAAACTCAAGAAAAGTTTCTCTAATGATATTAAAGGTCTTATCAGGTGGAGAAACAGATTTTCCTTCAAAAAAATAACGAAATGTTGAACTTGTAGGAACAAAGCAATTGCTAAAGAATGTTGGATTACACGCAATTCCACAAGATTTAAACCCTGCACTATAATTATTATTATTTGGAAAATTACTTACATAATTTAAAAGATCTTTAGCATTTGAAAATTGATCAAAAAAATTATCCAATGAACGCAATATATCCGTCTGAACATGCGTCTCATTCAACAAATGGCGCAATACAGACAATATACGATAATTAAACCATATATCTGATTGACACGCATGATACATTACAAATTGATCTGGATGTTGACGCTCTTCTTCAAGAATTTTACTAACAAGATTAATGTCGTTATTCGACAAATTTAATGTTGGGTATAATGTATTTAATGATTCCTCTAACGTGGCCTCTAAACTTATTCCTGTCTTAACCTTTAGTTGATTCAACAGATAATCCGATGCACAGGGCTTTACATCTACATTATTCTTATGGATAGGTCTCTTCAGTTCAGATCGTTTTATTTTTTCCGATGTCAAAAACGCATATTCTAAATTTTTTAATACAGGATGCGAAATACGCTCTTCTTTTACTTCCTGCAAATCTGGTTTTCCTAAAATGCTTTGGGTATGTTTTTCACGTAACATATTTTTATTAAAATCGGGTCGTAAAAGCGTTTCCAACCATTCTAAAACTGGTTTTTGTCTCAACGACTCAACAAAAGGCGGATGTAAAATATAATCATTGACACGAATTGTATTTTGTTTTTCAGCTATCACCACTTTATTCGCTTTTAAAGCTTTCAATACATCGTCAACAGCAATATAAGCATATTGAGTATATTCATGATCATGCATGTCATTAATACATTCTGGATTTTTTATTTCTGTTAAATATGTTCGAAACCGTGTAAACGTACCTTCTTTATGAATATTTATAAGATCATGAGCAGCACTTAAAAGAAGATCACGCTCGCTAAATTTAAGTTGATCGCTTGATTCTTCTTGTGTCTCTCGAATAGCCGTTTTTAATAATAATTCTTCTGGATCAGATTTCCCGCCCAAATTTCCCCACCAATTATGGCCTGCGCGTTTTCCTATTAATAAAAACGGTTTTCCATCTACAAAAGTATAATTTAACGTACCTGCAGCATCATAAGAAGTTGCATATGCAAAAGGATCATTATTTAACGTTAAAACATTTCTTGAAATCTGACCTAATAGTTGAGCATGCTGCAATCGTGATGCCAGCATAGACAAAAGTTTTTTACGACCTTTATAATGAAGTTGTCTGCAAAACGCATCTGTAAGCGACAGAAGCTTATCCGCATGAGAAAGAAGGGAAGCAATTTGATTCTTTAAATCACTATCCGTAATCTTTTTAAAAATACCAGCAACACTCGATAAATTAGAATTACGTAAAGTTTGAAGATCAGTCATTTGATATTTCGACCAATCGAGACCTTCATTTTTAGACTCACCTAAAGATCTGTACAACAATGCGCCGCCCGTATCAATTAAAACAAGCTTACCATGTTGATTAAGTATAAAATTCGCGGGCTTAATATCCCAAAAACTAACCAAAGCCAAAGGAACAAAATAAGATGGTAACAAACTATCCAGACCTTCTTTAGAAGGCTGTACACCTTCAACATATTCAGCAAATCGAAATAAACTTCCCTGAAGGTTGCATTGATTCTTTAATTCATCAGGAAGTGTGTTCAGAGCAATAAAACGTGGGGTTTCAACACCCATATTATTTAATAAAAGAGCAGCAAGAATCTCGTTAATACCGTGCCCATAAGAATTCCAGGATTTCAAAGTCCATAATTTATTGTTCTTTGGATCTTCAAATAGATGAACGCCACCCGTACCACCATCTAAATGTTTTACATATTTTAAATTTGCAATATCAGGATGTTCATATTCTGAAAGTGTAGAATATTTAAAATGAACTTCTTTTTGAACGACAGGATTTGCATTTACTTCTAAACAAAAAAAACAAAGCACAAAAACGACAAATCTTGTCATAATATTATATGAAAACACCTTAAAAACCTTTTTACAATATATAATTTAATAAAAACTTGTTATACATAACATGAAAAAATTAAGATTTCAATAAATATGTATGTTTTTAATCAATGTTAAGAATTATATTTTTTAATAAAAGAAGTATATACACTTTAAATTAATCTGAGACCTGGACCTACGTATAAAGCTGCGCTTCAACAAGTCCAGGGAAAATGAAATTAAAAATTGTCCGGCAAATTAAAAAATCACCCCATATCTTTTGACGTTTGTGAATCATTATATCCAAACCATTTCGAACGAACCTCTTCAAAATGTCCGACAGAATCAAAGGGTTGTACCTTTAACCCTAAGAAAGCAACATTCAACCTGCCCATTGCTGGTAAAAGTGAGAAAGCAGCTAAAATTTCATCGCGTTCCGCTTGCACAAGATTTACTTTTGCACGTAAGGCTTCTTTTTCTGCATCAAGTACTTCTAGAACGCTTCGTGCTCCTGCTTTTTGCTCATTAATAACACCATCAAGCGCAATTTCAGATGAGGTCACTTCAGCCTTGCGCGCATCAATTTGTGCTTTTGACGCAACCCATTGATCCCAGCTTTGTTCCGTATGTTCACGCACATCGCGGCGCGCTCTTTCAATCTCATAGCCCTTTTGACTTTGAGTATGACTCGCTTGTCTTATACGCGCTTCAACACTTCCCGAACTATACAAAGGTATTGAAATATTAAGAAAAACACCTGCATTTCTGTTGCGTGCATTCTTAATAAGCTGATTATTCGCTTGCGTTAATTCACCACGTAAACTCAATGTCGGTAATAATTCACCTTTGACTAAACGCACTTCATGACTTGAAGATATTTCGTCTTCGCGTGTTGCTAAAATAAGTGGATTTTCCTTTTCAGCAATATCAAGACAATCCTGAAGCTTAAAGGGAAGTTGTGGTCGTATTTTAGGAAAACGAAACGCATTTGGTACAAAACCAACAATTTTTTCATAATTGCTACGCGCATTTTTAAGATCGCTTTCAGCTTTAATGCGCTCAGCTTTAGCGCCTGCCAATCTAAATTCAGCCTGCGATAAATCTGTTTTCGTCACTTCACCCACATCAAGTCTAATTTTGGTGGCCTCTAAATGTTTAGATAAAACAGATTCCGTCTTATGTTGCAAATCAAGAATTGATTGTGCAGCAACAACATTTAAATGTGCGTGAATAACATCAATAAAAACATCTTGCTCAACAGAATTTAAAACATGTCGTTGTGCGAGAATTGCATGAAAAGCAGCTTTTTTTTGAGCAATCGTTCGCCCGCCGCGATATAAAGGCTGTTCAGCAACAAGCTTACCAGCACGTGATGTAAGCGTACCTGTCGTTGTATACATCCCACGCTTAAATGATCCACCGTTAAAAGATGTAATTTGGTTTGCAAAAGAGGGATCTAATGGCAATTTCCACTGACTCTTTTGAGCAGCAGCCTCACCTTCCAAACGTATTCTGGGACGAAAATTTGCATTTGCTTTAGACAATTCTTCATCAATAACAAAAAGTTTTTGACGTTCTGCCATTAATTTTGGATTCGATACATAAGATTCAACTAAAGCATCCTCTAGTTCAAAATTGTCCATATTTTTTTCAGCAATCGTTTGTGAACCGAATAAAAGTACTGAAAAACAAAAACTGAGTGAAAATCGAAACATTACAAATCCTATTCTTTAATATGCCGTTAACGTTGGATCAATTTCCTTTATCCAAGCTAAAATGCCATCTTTTAAATTAACTGCTTTATCGAACCCATTATTCTTTAAATAATCAAAAGCTTTTTGACTACGTATACCGCTACGACACATAACAATTAACAGAACATCTTTTGGCAAACCATCCACAGCACCCGACAATAATTCATTTAAAGGTATATGCATGATATTATTGAGACAGCAAATCTCAAGTTCTTTTTTTTCACGAACATCTAGTACAAAACAAGGTGTTCCATTGATTAAATATTCATTAAGTGTTGAAACATCAATCGCTTCATCGTTAGCAAAACTTTCAAAAGAAAACAAAGATACCAACAAACAACAAATTCGTGAAAACCGAAACATTGCAAATCCTATAACCATGTAAGCGCCCAGATTATGAGGCAAAGTTTAGAAAGAACGAGAACCGGAACGGAGTGTACTCCTTGTACATGAGTACCGGAAACGCAGTTCTGACGACAAATTTGCCCATAATCTGGATGCGTATTTTTAATATGTCTTCATATTTGGATCAGCTTCACACGCCCAAGCATGAACGCCGCCTTTAACACTAACAGCATTATCGTAGCCCTTATCCCTTAAATGACATACGGCTTGCAAACTACGTCTACCATGATGGCAAAAAACAAACAAAGGTTTATCTTTCGGTAAATCAGCATAATCATCTGATAATATTGATCCTAAGGGTATATGCTTAGCATTTTCAAGACAACAAATATCCAGTTCCCATTTTTCACGTACATCAAGAACAACGCATGGTGTGTTATTATCCAAACAATTTTTTAAATCCGTTACGTTTGTTTCCATATCGATCATAATTTAAATTCCTTTAATTGTTGGAAGCCATGCAATGGTTTGGCATTTACATCAAATAAGTCTCGATGCGCAAAATGTTGACCAATACGTTGATATAATCGTGCAACAGCCTGATGTGCGTTAATCGTTACAATCGCCATCAAACGACCATTTTCAGCCAATTGATTCAAGATATACTCTGGCACAAAGTCTACAGCACCTTCTAAAAAGATCAATGAATAAGGCGCCCCTTTTGGAAATCCATCTTTTAAATGCGCACAATGAAAAATACAATTCAAAATCTCTAATTTTGAAAGCTCTTCTGTAGCATTTGACAAGAATTCTGGTTTTTCATCAATACCTATGACGCTTGACGCTAATTTACCCAATATCGCGGTTGAGTAACCCATCCCACATCCAATATCCAGAACGACATCATCTTCTTGAATCATCGATGCTTGCACAAGACGTGAAAACGTTAAAGGAGACATTAAGAAACGTCCCTCACCTAAGGATAAATCGCTATCAATATATGAAATATTTTGCACTTCCTTTGGTAAAAATTTTTCGCGAGGTGTCGTAAGAATTGCCTCAACAATGCGTTCCTCAACAACTTGATTTGGACGTAACAATCCATGAACCATATTGATTCTGGCTGTATTATGATCGACATATGATTGGACGTGAACCATGATTTCTCCCCTTCAATTTTTAAGACCTCAAAAAAATAACTTAAGGAATTGTTTAAATATTAATTAAAACCCTCTTGCAAAGCAATTGAAAATAATGTAAATCTATAAACACAAAAAACGGGGTGTAGCGCAGCCTGGTAGCGCGCCTGCTTTGGGAGCAGGATGTCGGGGGTTCAAATCCCTCCTCCCCGACCATTATTATATGGTCACCGTTTTGAAAACATTTCCCCTTCAAATACTTCTCGACGTTTAACATAAAATTATAGTATTATGCCGCTATCATTCGCATGATATACTGTTTCGTAATATTAACTTGAGAATTGTGTAACAAATTACAAAATGAACTTTTTTTTTAAATTATTTTATATTGTATGTATTTTTTCGAAACCAGTTTTAGCATCCACTGAACTGACCTCTATATCTCTTTATGGCACCCCAAAATATTCAAATGACTTTAAAAACTTTGATTATGTCACCCCCAATGCACCAAAAGGAGGCGCAATTCGTCTTGCGATTATTAGTGGATTTGATAATTTTAATCCATACCCTATGAATAAGATTACGGCTGAAGGCGTTTACCTAACATATGATAGTTTACTTAAAAGATCACTTGATGAGCCCCTTAGCAGCTATCCCCGCATTGCAAGCACATTCACACTAAGTGATGATGAATCTTGGGTTATATTTAAACTCAATCCTAAAGCTAAATTTCACGACCAAACACCTATCTCAACCAACGATGTCGCTAAAACTTTTGAAGCTATTCAAAAAGCGGGCCCCTTCACTTTTCGTGAAGCATTTAAAGAGATTGATCATATCGATATCATATCAACCCACGAAATCAAATTTACATTCAAAACGCCCAATCAACGCGCACTTGTCTTATTCATTGGATTTCTTCCTATTTTACCAGCAAAAGATCTTGAAAAAAAAGATTTAACCCATTTTGCTACAACGCCTTCACTTGCCAATGGGCCTTACAAGGTAAGTAAATACGAATTCAATAAATTTGTTGAATATGAACGTGTTAAAGATTACTGGGCACAAGATTTACCCTCAGAAAAAGGACATAGCCACTTCGATATCATTCGTTTTGAGTATTTCCGTAATTATCAAGCAGCTTTTGAAGCTTTTAAAGCAGGTACCATCGATCTGTTTCAAGAAGAAGATATTGGCCATTGGCTTAAAAATTATAACTTTCCTGCTGCCAAAAAAGGACATGTCCAATTAAAAGACATCCCCCATCAACGCCCAAACATTTTAGGTTTTGTTTTTAACACAAGGCGCGCCCCTTTTAACGATATAAATGTTCGAAAAGCGTTATCGCTCGCTTTAAATGTTGATAGCCTCAATAAAAATTATTTCCATGATGCCTATGAAACAATACCCAGTTTTTTTGGGAATACAGACCTTGCAGCACCAGACACACCTAGTCTTGATGAAATAAAACTACTTTCTTCTTACAAAGATAAAATTTCCGCCGAACTTCGCAACCATCAATTCAGCCTTCCTCTTTTAAAACATACTGAACATCGACATGATTTAAGTCTAGCCCATGATTTGCTCAAAGAGTCAGGCTTTGAAATTCGCCAAAACAACCTCTATCCAAAAGAATCAAAAAAACCAATAAGCTTTGAAATCTTATTGCAAAACCCACAATATGAAAGACTCGCTTTATCTTTTAAAAAAAGCCTTGAAAAACTTGGCATCACAACCCATGTTCGTGTTGTTGATGCGGCTTTATATCAAAAACGTTTAAATGTTTTTGATTATGACATGATTATTAATAATTGGTCACAATCACTTGCACCACACGCTGAACAAATGCGATATTGGGGATCAAAAGCGGCGATGACACAAGGAAGCGCAAACTACGCTGGCATTCAACACGTTGTTATTGATGACCTTTTAGAAAAATTAATATCTCAAAAAAGTAAAGTTGACCATTTAACAATCACACATGCACTCGACCGCATATTACAAAGTGGTTATTATTTCATCTCGCTTCCTCAAAAAACGCGAGATTTTGTTGCATATTGGAACAAATTTGGGCACCCTAAGTCACAACCTGTGTCAGCCTTCCCTCTTCTTAAGTGGTGGTATACACAGACCTGGTGGCAAAATGAGACGAGTCAAACATTTGAATAAAGTTTTTTTTAAATACGCATTGTTTTTAGGATTTATTGTTTTCTTAAGTTCAACCTTAGACGCCTTTGATGATCAAGGACTTCCTTGGCATCATGCTCTATCCCTTTACAATGAGCCAAAATATCCAGAAAATTTTAAACACTTTGATTATATTAATCCAAACGCCCCCCAAAAAGGCACCTTTGAGTTACGCCTTCCTGGCACATTTGATAGCTTAAACCCTTACATTCTTAAAGGCATCCCGGCAGAAGGACGTTTCTTAACAGCTGAAAGCCTTATGCAAAAATCTGCTGATGAACCTCTTACCATGTATGCCCGAATTGCTGAAAAAATGCAAATCCCTGAAGACAGATCTTGGATAAGATTCAGCTTAAGGCCTGAAGCAAAATTTCATGATAATTCACCTATTACAGCTGAAGATGTTGAGTTTTCCTTTCAGTTAATGAGCACAAAATCACTTCCTAATCTTCGCGCCTTTTATGAAAATATCCATCATGTTGAAATTCTTGGTCCTAGGGATATTGTTTTTTACCTAAAAACGAAAAACAATAGACATATCCCCCTTATGATTGGTTTTATGCCTATTTTATCAAAAAAATACTACACGACTCATGATTTTGATCGTCCTGGTCTTGATATACCCCTTACAAGTGGTCCTTATATTATTACAAAAATTGATCAAGGTAAGAAAATAATCTATAAAAAAAATCCTGATTTTTGGGGTAAAAATCTAGCAATCAATGTTGGACACTACAATTTCGATGAGATTCACTATAATTACATTCGTGACGATGCTGTTTCTTTACAAGCTTTTCAAAAACATGATTATGATTTCCGTGAAGAACCCAACATCATGAAATGGTCACATGAATATAGTTTTCAAGCCGTTAAAGATAAACGCGTTGCTTGTAAATCATTTCCTGTTGCACATACACTCGACATGCATGGTTTAGTCATGAATTTACGAAAAGAAATTTTTGCTGATTATCGCGTTAGACAAGCACTTACTCTTGCGCTTGATTTTGATTGGCTTAATCGTAATTACCTCCATGAGGCCTATCAACGTACAGATAGTTTTTTTGTTGATCCACAAATGATTGCACACTCAACACCAACACCTGAAGAACTTATTATGTTGGAGCCTTTCAAAGATCAATTACCTTCTTTTATTTTTTCAAAACCCGTTGAAGAATTTATCCCAACAGATATGCAAAGATCTCGTGCAGATTTAAATAAAGCAAAAGATTTACTCAAAGAAGCAGGATGGATTATCAAAAACAACGAACTTATACACGAAAAAACAAACAAAAAAATGGAATTTGAAATATTATTAGCACTTCCTTTTTATGAAAAAATTGTACATTCTTATGCGCATAATCTTGCAAAATTGGGCATCAAAGCAAGTATTCGTACGGTTGAATCGACCCAATATGAAAAAAGACTTCAAGACCATGATTTTGGCATGATTATACATTACTGGAATCAATCCTATTATCCTGGTTGTGAACAAAATTTTTATTGGGGCTCAACACAAGCTTCTATAAAAGGCAGTAAAAATTTCGCAGGCATTGCAAATCCTGCTATTGATTATCTGATTAGCAACATTCCTAAAGCACCCAATCTTGAAACTTATCTTGCATCAACACGTGCTTTAGATAGACTTTTACGCGCACATCAATTCGTGATACCGTTATTTCAACCGCGCGAAAATCATTGCGCCTTTTGGGATAAATTTGGATTTCCTGATATATCCCCACCTCACGGATTTAGACATATACGTATGTGGGCATTACATACATGGTGGGAAAAATGACCTTAAAAAAAATTGTACTTCTTTCTGCATTAGCACTTCTTCCAAACCTAGCCTTCGCAGAAGAAGCATCAAACCCAATTGATCCCCTCCCAAAGGTTCATGGCATTTCAATGCATCAAGACCTGAAATATCCAAAGGACTTTAAGTTTTTTGATTATGCCAATCCAAATGCCAAAAAAGGTGGTGATTTGCATTTACGTAATATAGGGACCTTTGATTCTCTTAATCCTTATTTGCTTAAAGGAACACCTTCACCCTACCTAACGGGACGTGTCTATGGGTCGCTTATGAAACGAAATAAGGATGAACCTTTTTCACTTTATGGTTTTATCGCAGAATCTATTCAAGCACCTAAAGACAGAAGCTATATCATTTTCCATATTAACCCCTTAGCAAAATTTGAAGATGGCACTTCTATTAAAGCTGATGACGTCGTTTTTACCTTTAACACGCTTAAAGAAAAAGCAGGTCCCCACATCAAAATGCTTTATAATAAAGCAAAACAAATTGAAAAATTAGGTGATCTTTCCGTCAAACTTATTCTTGATCAAGAAAAATCTGATCGTGAAACTGTTTTACTTTTAGCAATGATGCCAGTTTTATCCAAAAATTTTTTTGATAAACATGTTTTTGAAGAATCCAGCCATATATTCCCTCTTTCATCTGGTCCTTATCGTGTTAAAAGTTTCAATCCAGGCAAAGAAATTGAATATGAACGCGTCAAGGATTTTTGGGCAGAAAACTTACCCTGCATGAAGGGCCAAAATAACTTTGATAATCTGATTGTTACAAGCTATAGAGATGAAAATATAGCCCTTGAAGCCTTTAAAGCTGGTGGATATGACCTTATTCACGAAACAGATTTTGCCAAATGGGAAAAAGATTACGATATACCAGCGATAAAAGAAGGCAAAATCAAAAAAATTGTTATGCCCTTTAAACGTCCGATGGGCATGTTTGGCATTGCCCTTAATATGCGCCGCCCCCCTTTTGATAATCTTAAACTTCGCCAAGGCCTTATTACACTTTTTGACCATAAATGGATGATCGAAAATTACTACAACAATTCCTATGTTCCAACAACGAGCTTTTTTAGTAATTGTGATTTTGAAGCAAAAGGTATTGCCACAGGTAAAGTCAAAGAAATTCTTGAAACCTATAAAGATAAAATACCCCCTTCAGCTTTTGATGCCCCAAAGGTTCAAAATCTTCCTTCACGTGAGCGTTTAAGAAACGCTTTGAAATTATTTGATGAAGCTGGTTGGCAGATCATTGGCAAAAATCTTACCAACATCGAAACAAAAGAAAAGCTGTCTTTTGAAGTGCTTATTGGTTTAAAACCATTGGAAAAAATAGCCTTAGGCTATGCCAATATGCTTCAAAAAGCAGGTATCGACCTTAAAGTGCGTTATGTTGATTCAACCCAGTTTAACAAACGAAAAGATGAATATGATTTTGATTCGCTGATCCATTTATGGGGCGTTATTTACCCCGGCAAAGATTTAAATCATTCTTGGTCAACAGAAGCTGCGGATAAAGAAGGCGCACGTAATTATGCAGGCATTAAAAACCCTGTTATCGATGATTTAATTCAAAAAATTATCGAACAAACCAATTATGATGATTATGTTGCTTATATTCAAAGTCTTGATCGTGTTTTATGGTCTGGTGATTATATTGTACCGCTTCTTTATTGGAACAAAGATCATTTCGCTTATTGGAACAAATTTAAAATCCCTGATGTATTAGATCCCAATCAAGGCAAACTTTCTTATTTGAACCGTGAGGAATGGGCAATTGATTTATGGGAAACGGCAAATTAAGCCCTTCCCTTAACTTCCTGAAGCTGTTCAGTAAAATGAAACCTACTTCAAAATCAAATTAATAGGCGGTCCTGGCAAATTTTTGGATTTTCGAATACATAATGAAGATTTAACATGCGCAACATTAGGTGCTGACGTTAATTGTGTCGTTAAAAATCGTTGATATGAATCCCAATCTTGCGCAATTATTTTAAGTAAAAAATCTGTATCACCCGCAAGCATTTGACACTCACGCACCATATCCCAGTTTTGCACGAGATTTTCAAAAGCGATTAAATCGTTTTCAGCATGAGAATGCAAACGTACTTGCGCAAATATAACGACTGTGAAGCCTAAAGCTTCAGCATTGATATCAGCGTGATAACCTGTTATAAAGCCAGAATCTTCAAGTGTTCGCACACGCCTTAAACAAGGAGGTGCTGAGATTCCTGCACGATCAGCAAGATCAACATTTGTCATTCGTCCGTTATCTTGAAGATCATGTAAAATTTGAAGATCGATTGCATCAATTTTTGTGCGTCGCATTTATTTAACCTTAATTGACCGGTACTCAGCGCAGTAGACTAATATGTAAAAGTTCGTGCGCCTAATGTTTTTTATAATTTTATGTCTTACTAAGACTTGATACGGAGCCTAAAATGTCAACTCAAACCTGTTGGATAATGAGCGATGGACGCCGAGGCATTGAAATTCAATGCTTAGCCCTGGCAGATGCCCTTAACCTTACACCAATTTTAAAAAGGATCAAGCCCTCTTATCCATGGTTTTTTTTACCGCCATCCCTTTGTTTTAAAGCATTATGCTCTGTCAAAAACAATCCTGATCCAATTTCACCACCATGGCCTGATATTTTAATCACATGCGGAAGACAATCAGTTGCAATTTCAGCTGCAATTCGTCAAAAAAGCAATAATAAGACCTTCACTATCCACATTCAAGACCCTAAATTAAATTTAAATAAATTTGATGTGATTGTGGCTCCTTTGCATGACAATCTAAATGCACCTAATGTTATCAATGCGTTAGGTTCTATTCATGGGATTAATCCTGAATTCTTAAAACAAGAAGGACAAAAGTTAAATTATTTAGTTGAAAAACTACCTAAACCACACATAAGTGTTATTATTGGTGGTATCAGTAAACATCATGATTTTAGCGAAAAAGTATTTCAAACATTAATTCAAGATCTTAAAAACCTTCAACAAAAATATGGTGGTAGCCTTCTTTTAACACCATCTCGCAGAACACCTACACATTATATTTCTAAACTAAAAAGTGAACTAACTGACATACCTCATTATTTATGGGAGGGTGTTGATCCAAACCCTTATTTTGGCATGATCGCTCTTTCAGATTTTCTTATTGTCACTTGTGATTCCGTTAATATGGCAACAGAAGCTGCGGCCAGCGGCAAACCCCTTTATATTTATCATTTTGATGAATCGCCGCCTAAATTTCTAGAATTTCATCAATCCTTACGTGATAAAGGCATTTCACGTCGTTTTGAAGGCATTTTAGAAAATTGGCATTACGAACCTTTGCTTGAAATAAATCGAATTGCAGATAGAATAAAAGAGATTTATGAAAAATCCCAGCCTCAAGAAGCTAAAACTGGGATCAAGGTAGAACAACACAAATAATAAGAAGAAGACAATTAGTCTTACAATTATTATACAATATTTATTTTACAATACAAATAAATATTATTTTATTTACTTGAAATTCTTTAAAGGAGAAATAAAATGACAGTAACACACAAAACAAAAGTTCTCATTATTGGCAGCGGCCCCGCAGGATATACAGCGGCAATTTATGCAGCGCGCGCTAACTTAAAACCCATACTAGTGGCTGGTTATGAATCGGGTGGCCAATTAATGTTAACAACAGATGTCGAAAACTACCCAGGTTTTGCAAAACCAATTCAGGGGCCTTGGTTGATGAGTGAAATGCGCGAACAGGTTTTAGCCTTAGGCACCGAACTTCATGATGATTACATTTCATCTGTTGATTTTTCAACACGTCCTTTCAAAGCAATTGGCGAAAGTGGCAAAACCTATATTGGTGAAACAATCATTATTGCCACAGGCGCTCAAGCACGCTGGCTTAATATTGAAAGTGAAGCAACATTTCGCGGTTTTGGTGTTTCAGCTTGCGCAACATGTGATGGCTTTTTCTTTAAAAACAAAGAAGTTGCAATTGTTGGTGGCGGTAATACGGCCGTTGAAGAAGCTATTTACCTAACGAATTTTGCCAGCAAAGTAACACTCATTCACAGACGTGATACGTTACGTTCTGAAAAAATATTACAAGAAAGATTATTCGCCAATCCCAAAATATCCGTGCTTTGGAATCACACTATTGAAGAATTTTTGGGTAATGATTCCCCTAAAGAACTTACTGCACTCAAAGTAAAAAATGTTAACACAAATGAAACATCCATCTTAAATGTCTCGGGCACCTTTATTGCCATCGGGCATGATCCTGCGACAAAATTATTTAAAGATAAAATTGAAATGGATCATGAAAACTATATTGTAACAAAACCTGATTCTACTGCAACAAACATACAAGGAGTATTTGCAGCAGGTGATGTTAAGGATAAAATATTTAGACAAGCAGTTACTGCTGCAGGCATGGGTTGTATGGCAGCACTTGAAGCCGATAAGTTCTTATCACATGAAGTTGAATCGCGAGAGACAAAAACAAAAAACTATGTTAATATTCAGCAATAAATCAAACGTGGTTTTTATTTGGAGGAATCAAATGAAAAATATCTCTCTTTTAGCAACTTTACTTCTTCTCTCTGCTGGCACTGTTACAGCAAATGATGAACATGCAGCAACACCTGCACATGAAGCTGCAGCGCCAGTAGTAGTAGCACCTGCTCATGAACATAAAGCAGATGAGCACAAAACTGGTGACCATCATAAAAAACACCATAAAGATAAACACCATAAAAAACATCATGAAGGCCATCACAAAGAAGGTCATCATAAAGGCGAACATCATGAAGGCCATCACAAAAAAGGTCATCATAAAGGTGAACACCATAAAACAAAACATCATAAAAGTGCAGAGCATAAAGCAGCTGCACCTGCTCATGAAGCCCCAAAAGCTGCTGAGTAATTTTTACTAAACTTTCCCGCTAAGACTACTTAAGAATAATCTCGGCGGGAATTGTCTTTCTAATTTTTCAACAATTCATTTAAAATGTTTGATCCTTATATCCGCCCCCTCATTGATCCGCCTTTAAATCATATAGCTAAAAAAATTGCTAAGCACAATATTGATGCAAATTTTATCACGCTCATTGGCTTTTTTTTTGGATTAAGCGCGATCGTATTTATTTACATTGAAAATTATTACACAGCTGCTTTTTTTATAGCTTTAAACAGACTTTTTGATGGTTTAGATGGTGCTGTAGCGCGTCAAAATACGCTCACAGATTTTGGTGGTTTTCTTGATATTGTATGCGATTTTATTATATATGCGGGCATTGTTTTTGCTTTTGCCTTACTCAATGATGGCAACCAATTACCCGCTGCTTTTTTGATTTTCAGCTTTATTGGTCCCATCACGTCATTTTTGGCTTATGCTATTATTGCTGCCAAAAAAGATATAAATACCCAAAAACGAGGTAAAAAATCATTTTATCATTTGGGTGGTATTTGCGAAGGCACTGAAACTGCTTTTGCACTTATGTTGATGTGCCTTATGCCCTCTTATTTTGCTGAAATTTGCTATATTTATGGTTTTTTATGCTGGTTAACAACGATTGGGCGTATTTATTGCGCTTGGGTTGACTTTAAATAATAACTTTATTCGTAGACTTCCTTACGATGCTTAATAGCGACAATAACTACACTCATTGCTTCTGACTCAATACGATAAACAATACGATAATCGCTCACGCGCAATCGTCTATGCCCCTTAAGACTATAACGCAAAGGCTTACCAAAACCAATCGGATCAACCATTAAACGTTCCTCAATAGCACGTTTAATAAGCGCCTTCAAACTGGGCGGAAGAAGAGGAATATGTTTACGAACAACTTCTTCCAAATAACGAATTTGATATTTCATTTCCATGCATCATCATGGCCAATAGTTTTAAGACCTTCCTTATCAAGCTGTTCAGCGACCTTAGATAAATACAAATCCTCACGCATTTCTAACGCTTCAAGAGTCAATTCACGCACAAGACTCGCGACCGACTTATGCTCTTGATGTGCTAATGATACAAGGAGTCCGGCGGTTGCTTCTTCAAAAGTAACATTGATCCTTGGATTTTTAGTTGGCATAATCGATTACCTCTTTAATAATAGCCTTTCGATAAGTGCAACACTTTTACATCTCTGCGTCAAGATATACAGCATATCACAAATGCTAAACTTTATTCTTTTTATAATATTTATAAACAACTGGCAATAATGCCAAAACACCTAATCCAATTAATGCCAACAAAATTTTGGGTTCCAATAAAACATTTACTGAAAATTCTTCTTTTTGAAGAACATCATGCAGCCCAACCCCAATAGAAACATATACAAAAGAACCCGGTATTATTCCAAAAAAGGTACCCAAGATAAAAGTGCGCAAAGGAATTTGCAAAATCGCTGCAACCAAATTAATCGCAACAAATGGAAAAATGGGAATAAGTCGTAATGTCAGCAAATAATATGTTGCATTTTCTTTAAATCCTTTTTGCATTTTTTGAACCCAAGGCCCTGCTTTTTCTTTAACAAGATCCTGAGAAGCAAGCTTCGTACCTAAAAATAAAATAGTTGCACCAATGGTTGCTGCAGATACCACAAGAAAAGTGCCTAATATTTGGTTGAAAAAAAAACCACCCACCAAAGTCATAAAAGTTGCACCTGGAATCGATAAAGCAACAACCAAAATATATAAACCTGCAAAAATGAAGATAGAAATAATTTTATTATTTAAAACAAATAATTCAAGCGCTTGTTGGTGTTCTTTTAAAACTGTAAAACTAAAATAATCGCGTAAGCCTGAAAACCATACAATGATTGCCAGAATTACAATCAACACTAAAGGCAGATATTTCATCACCTCGTCACCCACATTAAAAATCTAACAATTTTTTTGGTAAAAGGTGAAAAGATTTTATCTTTATAAAAACTGCCTGCTAATTGTTTATGGATATCACTTAAAGTTGGATAAGGTACAATTGTATCGACAATCGTTCCAATTTTAAGATTATTTTGTATTGCCATCACCCAAGGCATAATTAATTCACCTGCACTTACGCCTAAAATCGTAGCGCCCAGAATATGACCTTTTGGTGTTACAAACACTTTAATCAACCCTTCCGTTCGTCTTTCTGCTTGCGCCCGATCATTCTGTGCAAATGACATTTCTAATACTTTGTATGACTTTTGCTGTTTTATCAAATCAGATTCAAGCGCACCTATATGCGCAAGTTCTGGATCTGTATATGTCACCCAAGGAATAGCCCGTGTTTCAACTTTTTTACACAATTTAAAAATCGTATTTCTAATCACAATACCCGCATGATAACCCGCCACATGCGTAAATTGATACCCCCCTATACAATCACCAATCGCATAAACACGTTTATTTGTTGTGCGAAGATATGCATCAACAACAATGCCCTGTGGTGAGGCATTAATTTTTGCAGCAGCTAAATTCAACGCACCAATATTAGGTCTTCGCCCTGTTGCTACAAGCACGTGCGACGCTTGAAGTTCAACCATATTATTATCAGCATCGTTATAAGAAAAATATATCGTATTATCTTTCGATATAATTGAATTTATTATGACATACTCTTTAATCTCAATACCTTCTTGAATCAATATCTCTTTCAATTTTGATGTCATCTGCGGATCATCTTTAGGCAAAGCTACAAAAGCTTCTAACACTGTTACCCTAGAACCAAGTCGAATAAAAGCCTGCGCCATCTCTATACCGATGGGCCCTCCCCCAATGATCACAAGATACTCCGGCAATACATCCAAATCAAAAATTGTTTCATTGGTTAAATAAGGAATAGATGACAATCCTGAAATGGGTGGCACAAAAGGAATAGAACCCGTCGCTACAATAAATCGTTTTGCTTGAATCAAATAATGATCCGTTGCTAATGTATCCTGATCTACAAAGATTCCTTTTTCTTGAACAACGTTAACGCCTAAAGATTCAAAACGTTCGACGGAATCATGGGGTGCAATATTAGCAATAATTTTCTGGATATGCGCGTGTACTTTCTTAAAATCTACGCTAAGTTTATCAGCTTTTAATCCAAAAACTGTTGCTTCTTGAAAATGATGTTGCATTTTGGCGGCTGCTAGTAAAGCCTTGGAAGGTACACAGCCATAATTCAAACAATCCCCGCCCATTTTTCCTGATTCAACAAGAATAACAGAAGCACCCATTTGGACTGCGCCTGCGGCAAAAGACAAACCACCCGAACCCGCACCTATTACACAAAAATCACTTTTAAGAATTTTCTTTTCTATTGGGCCCATCAACACCTCGTTAAAAATGATAACAATATATCCATCATTTCATTTTCAAACCAACCCATCAAGACAGAACATTTGCTCCTGCAGCACATATCTAATTAAAAAAACTTAATTAAATCAACCTATTATTTTAATTGCAATCACATAAACATTGTATTAAAGTAAGCCGCATTATCTTTTTTGACAAAAAAGTATATAAATACAGCATGTTACATTTTTTTAAGTATCAAAACACTACATAAAATGTAGTTTTTGAAAACGAACAAAAACAATGATGTATTAATGTCAAAATAAAGATCAATCAACACAACAAAATATAAAAATTATTACGAAAGATAAGAAATGAAAAAAATCTTCTCCATAGCTTTATGCATCATATTAAATTCTCAAATAATAAATGCAGCAAAAAAAAGAGACATAAGCACACTAGAAAACGAACAAGAAAACATTGAACGTGAAAAAAAAATACAAAAAACTCAAAACATTAATGAAACAATTAAAATTAAAAATATTCAACATTTTTTTGAAGAAATAAAAAAACTGTCATTAAATTTTAAAAAAACACTTTTTATATTTGATTTAGATGGCGTCATTACAAATCGATCACACCCAAACAGAAGATCAAAAATCAAACCAAGAGGCTCTATAATAGACTTAATTGCAATTCTTCATGAAGTAGGTTCACATATTATTGTGTCAAGTGCCTGGAAAGGCTTTGATGAAACCCTTCAAAGAGTAAACGGCTTAAATTTAGGTGAAATTCTTAATTTAAATCAAACACATATCGTAAGTGATCCAAATTTAGAGACTAAATATTATCAAAATGGTAACCTTATTTCTGTACGTTACAACAGCAACTTAAATCAAGAATATTTTCCTCAAAAAGCACTTTCGGCCCATTATGCCTACCCTAATATTATATTCGAAAATGTTTTCTTCATCGAAGATACAAAAAGTAACATTCCTATTTTCCAAAACGACATAAAAGATATGCCCTATGCTAAAAATGCCCACATCCACCTTTTTTGTTTATCAAAAATAAATGGCGCTGATAAACCAGAAGATATTATTTCTTCTGAAGATCTAGAATCATTTAAAGCATTTTGTTTACCTAAAAAAACAGAATATTCAATATATGATGATGCCACAAACGAAAACCAAGAAAATAACCCAATTAACGTTAATTAATATTATTAGACACAAAATAATCTATTGACATTATTGGGTTAAAAGCATAACTACAATAGACCAGAAGATTGGATGGCTGCTCTTGAAACTCAAGAGAGGAAAGTCCGGGCTCCATGGAATGAAGATGCCGGATAATGCCCGGCGGGGGATAAAACCCTTAGGGAAAGTGCCACAGAAAACAAACCGCCTATTTGATGTCCTCGGATATCATGCAAGGTAAGGGTGAAAAGGCGAGGTAAGAGCTCACCGCGATGCTTGTAAAAGGATCGGCATGGTAAACCCCATCTGGAGCAAGACCAAATAGAGAGAGCATGATTCAAGCAATTGATCAGGCGTATTCCACGCTGTTCTCTGGGTAGGTTGCACGAGATGTTTGGTAACAAGCATCCAAGATGAATAGTCGTCACCTTGTAAAAGGTACAGAACCCGGCTTATAGATCTTCTGGTTTAATTCAACAATTCACTTTACCTTCTTATATCATTTAAATTTTAAATATAATTGATTAAAACAACCTATTAAAAAAAATACAATTTCTGTTATTTCTCAACAAGTTAAAAACAAACGCCATGTATATTTGGCTATATTAAAATAATAAAACTTATTATAATTATTTACTTGTTTTTTTATTTATGTTACCTTGTTTCAAATAATTTTTTAAATATTATAATTGGAGTAAAGTAATGAAGAAAATATTTGCTTGTTTATCATTGTGTTATGCTTTTGTTTCTTGTTCATTATCAGCAAACCCTGTAAACAATTCAAACAAAACACTTGGAAAGCGTCAACAAAATATTACTGAAAATAGTAAAAATAAAAAAGTTGTAAATTTAAAAAATATATTTATAGAAGAAGTTAACAGCGAAACAGATTTAGAAGATTTTTTTAAAACTTACGACAAAGAGGAAATATTTAAAGTAGCAGAATCATTACTTTTAGATATAGATCATGCCAATTATACGCAGTCATTTCTAATTAATATTACAAATAATGCTGATTTAAACTTAGATTCGAAATTAAAAGCCGCCAACACACTTTGGACTAGTAATTACGTAGATTTTTTAAGCCAGCAACACATTCATAAAACAGCTGCAATAAGCGCATATGGTGAAATTACAATTTTTTTAATTCAAAAAAAAGATATAAGCTTTTACCCTATATTAAATTGGTTGTTAAACACATCTGTCGCTAATTATGACAACGTTTTTAAAACATTATGTAGAATCCACTATTTTTTTAACGCTTCAATTAAAGAAAACAACTGGATGGATGAATATGGAAATAATTTATTCGAACGCACAAATGCATATTTATCTATTAATAAAATCAAAAATAGAAATTGGACACCTTTAGATTACTCAAATACAAACAACTTCATTCTAAAAATAAAAAATAAAGTTAATCTTAATATGTTGTTTGAACAATATCAAAAGATTGCGCACCAAGACTGGACAGGAAAAGAATGTCTAAATCTTCTTATAGCTATCGCCAACATTAAACAATCAGGATGGAATGATGTATTGGATACAACAAAGAAACTCATCCATCCTAATTGGCCTAGCAACGATATTAATAAATTAATTGTTAATATATCTAAGATTGATATCAATGAAGATTTTAATACCCTAAGTGCTCAAATTAAAACCATTCTACCTGCGGAATACTCAGCAGAAGATTGTGTAAACTTAATTAATAAAATTAAATCTATACAACCAGATAGACGTGAAAACGTTGTTACCGTCATAAAATCACTTTTACAACCAGATTGGCCATGCGATGATATTAATAAATTGATTGACCATATAGCTAGAATTAATATCGATGAAGATCTTAATGCCCTAAGTGCTTACGCTACAAGTATGCTATCTACAAAATACTCGGCAAAAGACTGTATACACTTAATTTGGGCCGTTAAAAACATAGAAGCAGAGAAACGTGAAAATGTTATTAACATCGTAAAATCACTTTTGCAAGCAGATTGGTCTAGCGAAAATATTTATGAATTAATTCATAATATCGACAAAATTAATATCGATGAATATGTTAATACCATAAGCGCCCACGTTACAAATATTCTACCTGCGAAATACTCAAAAGAAGATTGCGTAAAATTAATTAACGCAGTTGGAAAGATAAAATCGTCAGGACGAGAGAATATTATCAATGTCGTAAAATCACTTTTACAACCAGATTGGTCTATTGAAGAATTAATAGAATTAATTGGTGTAGTAACAGATTTCCCAACAGATGAAGACTTCAATACATTAATTGATTGTTTTAAAAAGATTGAATTTGAAAAATATTCACTTAACGAATGTAAAAGACTAATAAAAGAAATTCAGAACATTGAAAAGGAATATAGAGAGAAATTAATTGATTTCGTAAAAAAGATCGCCGAACCTGATTGGAACATTTGGGAATATATCCAATATATACGTAATGCAAAGTATGATACCAATTATACTTTTTTAAATTTTTATTTACCATTATTGGAAAAAATTAAAAAATCAAATAAATTTAATGAAAATACAAAATATTCACAAGAAGATATATATTTACTAGAAAACATTAAAGATGAAATCACTCAAGAAAATTTCGATTTATATATTGAAATAACAAATGATTTATTATCAGAAAATAATTTATTATCTGGTAGTTTTCTTACAACTTTTTTACTCATTTCTGCACTCCAACCTGAAACTAACAACGACATACAAAAAATTAAATTTTGGAGCAAACTCATAAAATCTTATTCAAATCCTAACTTTTTATCAAATTTTAAAAAAGCATTAACAATAAAAGAAGAAAAACTAAATATTATAAACGAATACAAAAATGAAATTGCATTAGGAGAGTGTAATGCAAATGAAAAAGTAGAATTGTTTTCAGAAATTTCTAAAATTAACAACAATGATGATATCATATATCTAATTTCTTGTTTTAATAAAAACAAAAATATAAATTATTATGGTAAAAAAAGCTTAATTTCCATTTTTATTAAAATCGGTATTGATAAATGGAAGATTCTTGATAACAACGCAAACAAAATTGTTTCACATTTTTCAAATTTACACCCAAATAATGATATTTCTAATTATGGGAACCTATATTGCGATTTAATAAACTTTTTTATAAATATTGATGAAGACAAATTTGAAAATATAATCAGCGAAACAAATGATATTATTTCTCAAAAAGAAAATTTACATTACTCTCATATCTGCCCTATCGCTACTTTTATTTCAAAAATAAAAAACAAAGAAATAATTTCAGATATATGGAATTCTATAAAAGATCTTAACCCAATGGACTTGAAACCTTTTGAGAAAATAATAAAATATTTTCCAAAAGATTATGATTTTTATGTCAAAAAATATATTACCTACTATAAGAAAGGTGAAGGATATGAAGATCAAGACAATGATTGGGATAAATTCATTTGTATATACAAGTTTGATAGAAAAAAATTTTTATATTTTATTGACACTCTTTTAATATTTCCTGAAGAAAAACATATGGATATTGCAAATCTTATTTTTTCACCAAATATTGGACTAAAAAAAATATTAAATGATGACGGTGAAGATGAAGATGATGAGCGTATTTATATTTCTGAAAATTTATTAAACATTTATCAAAACACACAAGAAAAAGATTTTTTTATCAACCAAATGGAAGATGCTTTAAAATCAGATAATAAACAAGCAGCAAAATATGTTTCTTATTTTATTAGTAATAACTATGAAGAGCTTTATCTTATTGAAGATAATGCGCTTGTTCAATTGGCAATTCGTGTTGAAATACTTTTGAATGAATCAAATGATCCAAAAAGTCCTTATAAAATTCATGGAGATTTACTCAAAAAAAGAGAAGAACATATTGATTTCTATAATTTAACATCTTGGCAATTTTTTCCAGATAAAAATAGTGACAGCATTAAACACAAGATTGCTTTAAACCCAACATTTTTTAGAAAACTCTCTCAAAATCAAATTGATTTTGATTCAGTGCCTAATATTCATCCTCAATTAATAAATATAATGTTAGGAACAATAGAAACACGTATTGCTCTAAACCCTATACTAAATAATGTAATACAATCTGAAGGACTTCCTTCTTTTGGTGGTATTAAATTAACAACCTTAGGTCAAGATGACGATGGATATTTACTAAAACTTTTAACCCAACCCAAAGAGCATAGGATAGCAGCACAATTTAAATGCATCCTACATTATTTAACAACACTAAATGCTGATGCTACAGCAGAGACTTTATCTACCCAAGAATGGGCTATTTTAAGCACCCTTAGCTCTATTCTTGAATGCAGCACAGGTCGTGATGCTGGCATTGTTAATATCTATGCATTACTACCACACCAATATAAACTTAAAACTCTTATCCCTATAGATGTAGAGGATCAAGATTATTTAGACGCCCAAGAAATAGGCGGGATTAAAAAAACCGCTCCAAACTTATACCCCTTTTTAGAAGATACAATTCAGGATATTATTGACCCACTATTTACTGCTGTTAGTCCATTATTACAGGAATTGTGTGGTGAAGCTGATATTATAGAGGCTGTCCACCAAGGCCTTTATTTAAGAAACTTAATTGGTGATTTAGTTGGATCACGCCATAAGATAAAATTTGATATGAATGCAGGCTTATATTACGAACAATTACTTGCCTATAATCGCCAAGAAGCGCTTGATATTTTTTATAAATATGCGGATTTAAATCTTAAAACCCTTATTTCTATCACGCGTTCAAAAATCAATGAATTTATGGATCAAGGAAAGAATTTGATAATCTATAACGAATTACGGACATTACTTGACAATCATATTAACGGCTCGATTGAATTAGATGAAGAAGATAGACCTTCTATTACTGATGAAGGGACTGTAAACTTGCTTATTCTTATCGGTGCTCTTAACGAAAATAATAGATTGTTTTAATAATTCCCAATCCACGGGACAAGTCCCGTGGAGTTTACAATCTAGCGCCGAGGACTGGAATGACTTGTGCCAGCGCTAGAGGAACTGGACGATGAAGATCTGGACGATGAAGATGATGAAGGTTCAAATTTTGAATCATGGACGAGTTTAACATTAAATTTCTTCTCAGCCGCCATACATTGACCACGGATGAGTACGAGTTTATTCCCTACGTCTCGAATTTTGCCTGGGGCATCTGTGTAGTAATCTGCGCCCATTCCACCAGATTCTTTTGTATTTAAAATGTCTGGATGATTCGGGAAATAATTTTTTATCATGGCCACATTGTCGAGGTTTTGTAAATTCTTTACGGCTGCTCGTATTTGAAGGAAATGTTTATATTCCTCGCTAAATTTTTGGCATTTTGCAATTGTTATTTCTTTGCTATCTGCGTCATTAGGTGTAATTTCTGGATAATTGGGTTCGGAAAAAAGTGGTGTTGAAAACATCGCGAATATAATTATTAGATAAGTGTTTGTTTTTTTCATTATTGCCTCCAAGATTTTAAGTTTAACTTTATTTTCAATTTTTTTTAATCATTTGTCAAATAAGTAAAAAGATTAATTTTATAAAATAGTTCTATACCCAAATGATTTGGAAATATCGATTTTTAGGCATGAGATTTGAGGTGATTTTTGCTACCGAAAATTTCGACAGATAATTGTTTTACCTTAGAAATTTTTGGTTCAAAAAACGACCAAAGGTCATCGGCTAAAAACGGTAGTTTTAGATTATTTGGGTATATCCTTGTGAAAATGTATGCTGCAATCGACAACCACCGCATTTTTAAAATAGGTAGAAAGTGCTTCATCTGGATTGGTTTATTCGCGTGAACTAGACAACCCAGACCTTCTTCGTTTAACGCATCATTTGATGTCGAAATAAGTTTCATTGTTCATCAGGACTAGCTTAATCGTTCCAATGCCTTTTCTAATTTTTGCCGTCTTAGATGCGCTTCTTCTACTTGCACTTTAAACTGTGTAACAACGTCGGCTGGTGCTTTAGCAACAAAACTCTCATTACCCAATTTTTCATCAAGACGCACGATCGTATCATTTAATTTCGTAATTTCGCGCGACAATCTTTCTTTTTCTTTAGCAAAATCAATAATATCTGCTAATGGCACAAAAAGAGTGACCTCATCTAATACGCTTTGCACAGCGCCTTTTGGAATTTGCCCATCAACAATAATTGAAATATCAGATAAACGTGCCAAGCGTTTCAATAGCACATCATGACGTTGTAAACGATCATTTGTTGCCTTGCTTACATCTTTCAAGCATAAAGGTACGAAAGACGATGGCGGCACATTCATTTCAGCGCGCAATGTACGAATTTCTGATATAAACCGTATCGCCCATTGCATTTCATCTTGCGCTTGAACATCTTTAATATTTTCAAAAGCTGTAAAATCTGGCCATGAAGATTGAATCAGCAATCCATCAGGGGAACCAAAACGTTTCTCCCATAATTCTTCTGTGACATAAGGCATAAAAGGATGCAACATATGTAACAATTGGCCAAATGCCCAAGACGTTACAGCACGTATTTCTTTTTTGGCCTCTTCATCTTCCCCAAAGAAAATTGGTTTAATAAATTCCAAATACCAATCGCAGAAAGTGCCCCAAGTGAATTGGTATAAACTTTGAGACGCTTCATTGAATTTATAAGCCACAAGCGATTCTTCAACACTTTTGGCAAGATCCATAATGTCCGAAATAATCCATTTCGACAGAGATAATGTTGCTTTTTTTGGATCAAAATCAGGATCCAAACGGCATTCATTCATTTCCGTGAAACGCGCTGCATTCCAAATTTTAGTCACAAAATTACGATTACCTTCAACACGATTTTCCGATAATTTAATGTCACGTCCTTGGGCAGCTAAAGTCGCCAACGTGAAACGCATTGCATCAGCGCCGAATTTTTCAATAATATCCAAAGGATCAATAACATTACCCTTTGTTTTGGACATTTTTTGACCATGCTCATCCCGAATCAATGGATGAATATAAACATGTTTGAAAGGCACTTCTTTCATAAAATGAAGCCCCATCATAATCATCCGCGCCACCCAAAAGAAAATAATATCGGCGCCCGTATCCAATACATCCGTCGCATAATAGCGTTTCAATTCAGGTGTCTCATTCGGCCATCCTAAAGTTGAAAAAGGCCATAAACCTGACGAAAACCAAGTGTCTAAAACATCTTCATCTTGACGTAACTCGACATCCTTACCGAAATGTTTATGTGCTTTAGCTATAGCTTCTTCTTCATCCATTGCACAAAACAATGTATTATTTGGACCATACCAAATAGGTATGCGGTGACCCCACCATAATTGACGGGAAATACACCAAGGCTGAATATTCCGCAACCATTCAAAATAAGTGTTTTCGTAATGTTTAGGATAAAATTGAATGCGCCCCTCTTCAACAGCCTTAATAGCAGGCTGCGCTAAAGTATGCGCATCAACATACCATTGATCCATTAATCGAGGCTCAATGATTGCCGCAGACCGATCGCCATGGGGCACCGTATAAATATGAGGCTCAATTTTTTGCATAAAGCCTTGCGCTTCCAGCATTTCAACAACTTTTGGACGCGCCACAAGTCGATCAAGCCCACGGAAATCAACAGGTACGTTTTCATTTAAACAAGCATGTTCATCCATGATGTTTAAAGGTTCTAATTTATGTCTTTTCCCGACTTCAAAATCGTTAAAATCATGCGCAGGCGTAATCTTAACAGCCCCCGTCCCTTTTTCTGGATCAGAATGCAGATCTGCAATAATGGGGATTAAACGATCCGTAAGCGGCAATAAAACACTTTTACCGATTAAATCACGATAACGATCATCATCAGGATGAACAGCTACTGCCATATCCCCAAACATTGTTTCAGGACGCGTTGTTGCAACCGTAATGAATCGGTCTTTTGTTCCTTGCACAGGATAATTTATATAATAGAATGAACCATTTATTTCATGATTTTCAACCTCTAAATCAGAAATAGCCGTCATCAATTTGTGATCCCAATTGATTAGTCTTTTATCCCGATAAATAAGACCTTGATCAAAAAGATCAACAAATACTTTACGCACGGCAAGCGACAATCCTTCATCCATCGTGAAACGTTCACGATCCCAATCAGGACTTGCCCCTAACCGTCTTAATTGATGTGTAATTTGATTGCCAGATTCTTCTTTCCAAGCCCAAACTTTTTCCAAGAATTTTTCACGGCCCAATTCCCTACGTGATAATTGTTGTTTTGCAAGTTCACGTTCAACAACCATTTGGGTTGCGATACCTGCATGATCCGTCCCAGGTTGCCAAAGCGCATCATATCCTTTCATCCGATAAAAACGGATAAGAATATCCTGTAATGTAAAAGTCAGTGCGTGACCAATATGAAGCGAACCCGTCACATTTGGCGGTGGCATCATAATCGTATAAGGCTTTTTAGAAGATTGAGGATCGCATTTAAATGCCCCAGATTTTTCCCAAACAGGATACCATTTTTGCTCAACATCTTGAGAGATATAATTCTTATTTAACATCGTTTACTCGTATGATTAGGGGATGCGATTTAATGAACGTATTCTATAATAGCCTCAACTAATTTACAATTGTTATAGCCGAAAACCTAACGATAAAATTTAATGAAAAAAAACCGCTTCATCTTTTTTTCGATAAAGCGGTCCAACGTGATCGATGCCTAAAATTCAACGCATCAAGTAGTAGACTTCTTTCGAAACTCTACTACTGTGGTCGATTGATGCGTCGCTTCGGTACTCAGATCCTCATGTATGAAGAATACACTGCGGTCTTCCGTGCCGAATCTTCTATCACTCGCCCCACATTAGCGAGTCGAAAGAAGTCTAGTTTTTAAAGAAATTTGTAAGAATTTGCGTTTGCATATTAAACATTCTAATAAACAAACCTGTTGTACAACGATCAATTTGATCTTCAAAAAAACCTTTGAAAAGAGTTTTTAAATGTTCAATTTCAACTTCACTCAAATATTTTTCACAGTGACGAATTAATGACGCCACAAAAATCATATAATCATAATCCGTAAAATCTTTAAGGTCATAAGGTCGATCAATAATAAATGTACCTGCTATTATATTATTACGTTCTTTAAGACGATTTTCACAGATTTTTTTGTAATTAAAATCTTTTAAATCAAAATAATTTAACATTTCTTCGTAAGAATTAAATTTTTCAACATCATTTTTTTTAATTACTTTTTCTGATACATTTTGAAGTCTACCATAATTTCCAAGACAAAAAGGCCCTTTATTCATAATATCTTCATGTTTTCCCCATATACCCTTAGCATTGTGAAAACCTTCGATCATTTCCTGAATACGCTGTTCATCGATAGGCTGAAATATAGGCTTAAATCTAACAGGTACTTGCTCAACAACAATTGGATTTAGCGCTGGAATTGGTGCCAAAATAACTGGTGCCGGTGCTGGAACCAACGCAATAATTCCTACAGCCTTAGTGTTATCTTTCACAACATTTTGTTCATTAGGAACGACTGGAATTTCAATAATTCTTTCAAAATCTTCACCTGCAGGCATAGTCACTACAATTTTTAAATCAAGCACTTCATCAATAAAATTTGTACGATCAAAAGCAAGTTTATTTTGATAGATACGTCCTATATCATTATGAGCTCTAGCCGCTGAAACACAGCTAAATTTTTTATCTCTAAAATCACCCGTCAAATCATAACTCATATTACCATCAGGATATCTATGCAATTGAATTGCTGATGAATACAGCCCAGGAAAAACATAAAGAAAATTCGTTTTTTGACAATCTCCACCCTGATAAAAATTAAGATAATAATGACCGGGTGCAAGTCTATCTAAATCAACAATAAATTCTTGGCGATCATTAGGCAAAATTACTTTAGCATTATCTACTGAACCAACACGTCCATATTCTATACGATCAGATTCATCATAATTTTTATTAATAATTATCGGATTTTGAATTGGTAGAAAAGGCTCAACAACTTCTTGTGTTTCTCTATTATATTCCCTTACGGCAAATCGATCATCTGGAAAAAATGGTATTTCAATAATTCCTTCAAGGTTTCTATCTAAAGCTGTTATAACTTTAATGGTCATATCCTCATAAAATTTACCTAAAAAATTACAAGCCATAATATGATTATCACGGCCAACACCCTCAAGAACTTCAAAATCTTGAGCCACATCAGAACCACAAATTATTTTTTTACCTAAAAAATTGCCTGTCAAATATAGATCTATGAATCCATCATCGTATCTCTGTATTTGAATCGCTGATGGGTATAACCCGGGAAAAATATAAAGATAATTTGTTGTTTGAAGCACCTCGCCTTGATAAAAATCAAGGTAATAATGACCAGGAGCAAGTTCAGCTAAATCAGTAATAAAATCTTTATTTGCGTTTGGAAGAATTACTTTAAAATCATTTATTGTACCCACACGCCCATATTCAATACGACTAGCATTTTCCGCATAGTTTTTCATAATGTTAATAGGATGAACAGGTTCAAATATTACCTCATTTTCAATGATTTCAACTGGTACATCAACAGGAGGCTCAACACGAACAATTGCTGGTGCTATGACAGGCGCAACAACAAGAGGCTGAACAGGAACAATTGCTGGCACAATAACAGGCGCAACAACAGGAGGCGCAACAACAAGAGGCTCAAGATTCACAATATTTGGATAAACGGGAATTTCAACTATTTGTGCCTCACCAAACACTACATATCGAATAACTATTATTGCATCTAAATTTGAAGAATCAAAAAAAGCATTATTACCAATTAATTCGAGTTTATCGTTTGTTTGTGCCACTGTAGATTGAACATAAACATCCATATCGTCAGGAATCTTATCAAAGGAAACAAGACCATTTTGATTAATTTGAACGACATAATTATCAATAGAGGGCAAAACATAAAAATGATTAATACCTTCACAACGATCATTATTATACAGATTTATTTGATAATGACCCTGCATCAGATCATTTTCATCAATACGAAAACTTTGATCAACAATTGAAGGTAAAACCATTCTTGCCTGAAGCGGATCATTCACAGGACAATACATAATACGATCAACACCAAATGTTCCCTCAACCACAAAAGCAGTACTGGGCGTTGAATGACTTAATGTAAATGCAAACATTAGTGATAAAAAAGATAAATTCATAAACTTCATAAAAAAACTCCTACAAAAAACACACATATGAAAATTAACAAAAAAAATACGCTCTAAACGTTAATTGTAACTGAATGTGCATTTATCAAAAAAAATAATTGTTTTTACCATAGCACATATAAAATTAAATTTAAACATTTATTCAAATAGATCAAACTATAAAATTAACAATGACTGAATTAAAATTTTGTTTCAAAATTAAGAAGTTAGGTGTTCTAGTAAATAACTACTATTTTCATAAAATTAAAAAACTATACACTTACTCGCTTCGCGTCTTAGCCAGCAACCAAACAGGATCGCTGGAATTTGGATCACGTTTAAAAGTCCATAGATCTTTAAGGATAATGAAATGGTCTGGATCGCCCTCTAGAACACGATTTTGTTCATCATACGTCACATTTATTTGCTCACTCACATAACGAACGGTAACGTAGCATTTAGGTTCGTCGTAATAAGCATCTGTAATCATCACTTCTTTGATGTTCTCAAGACGCGTGACTTGATTATCATGTCGATTTTTACGTTCTATGATCGTGGCTTCAAACCCTTTATAGGTTTCTGGCGACAAAAGAGTTTTAAGTGTTTCTAAATCACCATTGCTAAAGGCCATCAAAATTGTTTCAAAAGCATATTTTGCACCTGCAATAAAATGATGTTCTGAAAAATTAGGATCTTTTTGCTTAATCTCTTGAACACGCAAACGTGCATTTTCATCAATAAAAATAGGTGTTTTAGGCCAATCTAAAATTTTGGCATCTTGATTTTCTAATTCCTCATCAGACGGTATCATTTCTTCTTGTGTTTTTTCATAACCCGTTCTTTTGCCCAAAACTGAAAATAACCAAAAAAATAATATCCCTGCAACAAGCGCATAGATTAGAATATCGAGATAAGCACCCATAATTTTTCCTTAACTTGCTTTCTTCCAAAGAGGATCTTTTAAAAGATCTACTAACGTATTATGCGCTAAAATTTCGTCTTGTGAAGGGGGAAATGTTCGTTTTTCACGATTATGTTGTTGATGTGTTTGAACTTGTTGTGTTGTTTCATTTTGTGCCGTTCCTAAATTCAAGACACGTTGAGCACCACCCATCAATTCAAAGTAAACGCTTGCCAATAATTCACAATCTAATAAGGCACCGTGTTTATCACGTTTTGAAAGGTCAATATTGAATCTTTTGCATAAAGCATCAAGGGAGTTTGCTTGTTTAGGAAATTGACGACGGGCAATATCAAGCGTGTCAATAATCGGATGATCTTGAAAAACTATTTTATCGATTTTACCATATTCAGCGCGTAAAAATTTAAGATCGAACGGTGCATTATGTATCACGAGAGGTGATTCATCTATAAACAAAAGTGCTTCTTCGGCTATTTCATGAAATAAAGGCGCACCACGTAGAAAGTCAGTTGTTAATCCGTGAATACGAGCTGCTTCTTGAGGTACATCGCGTTCTGGATTGATAAAACTATGAAAATGTTTGCCCGTAGGTCTACGATTAATGATTTCTACGCAGGCAATTTCAACCATTCTGTGGCCAGATTTTGGATCAAGCCCTGTTGTTTCCGTATCTAATATTATCTCACGCATTTTTCTGGTTTAATCTCTTTATCATTAATGTAATTTGCCGTTTTGTTTCACCATAAGATAATCCTGTATGAATAATGAAATCTGCTTTTTTGCATTTCTCAACATCCGGCATCTGTCTTTTTAAAATGCATTGAAATTTGTCTTCTGTCATCCCTTTTCGTCTCATGACACGCATTTTCTGGATAAAAATTGGCGCTGAAGTGACAACGATACTAAAATTCTCTAGATTCATCTTTGTTTCAAAATATAGCGGAATTTCAAGGACAATTTTTTGATGGTTTATGTGTGCCCATTTTATAAAATGATCACGATCTTCAGCAACAAGTGGATGAATAATGGATTCAAGTAATTTCAATTTGGCAGGATCATTAAAGACAATTTTGCCTAATGTTTGACGATCTATATTACCATCTTTTAAACCTTCCGGGAAATGATCAATAACTTTTTGAAATGCTTTGCCATTAGGGCTTATAAGTTGGTGTGTGACTAGATCTGCATCCCAAGATTTATATCCTAATCGTTTCAGAACTTTCGATGCATAACTTTTACCCGTACCGATAGACCCTGTTAGAATGATATTTTGAGATTGCATCATATTATAAATAGTGAAATAAGTTTAAATTCAGACAAGGAATGACGCGCGAAGTGTATCAAAGCATACATGAGCAAGGAATGACGAAGTATCAATTTAAACTCATTTCGCTATAAGCGTTTCGCCACGCATTAATCTAGGTTGGTTCAAACCTGCGCCCATTGCCTCTCGCATCATAGCGTGTTTTAAGGGTGGAAGTCTATTGACGAGTCCAAGACCTATATTGCGAATCATAGAAAAAGGTTTAAAATCAATATCATATAATTTAACAAGACCATGCATCAGTATAAAAAATTTTCGCCTCGTGCTTAATATTTTCTTTTGATAAGCGTCAAGTACAAAAGAATCGCCCCAATCTTGACCATGAAGACGTGCATTGACGATATGTTCGGCAAGTTCTGCAAGGCCGCGCATCCCAAGATTGAGTCCCTGCCCTGCAACGGGATGAATGGCTTGTGCTGCATCGCCCAAAAGAACAACGCGTCCTTGATAAAGTTTCTCTGATAATATTGCGCTTAAAGGATAGGAAAAACGATCAGCATTACAGCTTATAGTGCCTAAATCCGAAAAACGTTCATAAATATGGGCTGCAAAATCATCATTGTTGAGCGTTTTTAAAGTTGTTACAATCTCTGGTTTATCGCACCAGACAAGAGAAGATTCATTACCCATTAAAGGCAAAATGGCAAAAGGACCAGTGGGATAAAAATATTCATAGGCCCTGTGATTATGGGGTTTTTCATGCTTAAAGCGTGTCACAAGCGCGTGATGATTATACGGAAAAGTTTTGGACTGGATATTGAGTCTTTGTTTAAAGGATGAATGACGCCCATCGGATGCAATTAAAAGAGGCGCTGAGAGGATTTGATCATTAAGGTGAATAATAGCTTCATGAGGATCTTGTTTAAAATCTAAAATTTCTGCCTCTGTTATCAACGTAATATTGTCTTTTTGTTCTGTATATCCATGCCACAACATTTCACGTAATGTATGACTTTCAACAAGATAACCCATAGCCGCATCGGCATTTACTTGATCTGCCTCAAAATTTAAATAACATGGCGTCTTATTTTCTTGAACATGAATGGATCTGATGGGGGAAGCAATATTTTCTATAAAATGCCAAAGCCCAAGCGCTTTAAAAATCATGATAGTGCCGTAAGAAAGCGCGTAGCCTCTACCATCATGTTGGGGGTTATTAACAAAAGACAATGGTGCTTTTTCAACAAGGGCAATTTTAAAGCCATTTTGAGCAAGTGTTATTGCCATTGTAAGGCCTACAGGACCTGCGCCAATAAGTATAATATCGTGTGTATGTTTCTGAAGGATCATTTGCAATCAATTAATAATTTGTTGTTTTTTATGGTAATTTCCAAACACCTTTCAAAATGTAGTGATTCCATTCACATCTAACTACCTACGTTTCGCGGCCATATCATTACCCATAAGTATAAACCCCACCCCCTTCCTACGTCCCGCGACTTGATCGCGGGATCCAGAAAGTAGCAAAAAAATCTTGATAAACGATTTTCTACACACTTTTGCATCATGGATCCGGCGGACAAGCCGCGGGACGTAGGAGGTGAAAAAGGCAACGTTATATAATATCAATAGCTTTCAATATTTACGGATAATGTTACACCCGCGGGACTTAGGAAAAGAATCCTGGACAATTACATTTTTTTAGAGTGCATTGAGTATATGATCACCGCTGCTTATATCACAAGCACCCGCTTCATCTTCAACAAAAAGTTTTTTAACAACACCGTTTTCTACTAACATAGAATATCTTTTTGATCTAAGGCCTAGTCCTGGTGCCGACATATCAATTTCAAGACCTAAAGATTTAGTAGCAAGACCCGCATGATCTGCGACCATCGTTATTTTATTATCTACGTTCAAACATTTACCCCAGGCATCCATAACAAAAGGATCATTGACGGATAGACAAATAATGTTGTCAATGCCTTTGGATTTAAGTTGATCAGCGACTTTTAAAAAGCCAGGTGCATGTTTGCCTGAACAAGTTGGTGTGAAAGCGCCAGGGACACCAAACACGACTACTTTTTTGTTTTGGCAAAATTGATCTAATGCGATATCTTCTATTCCTTGAGGGGTAAGATGTTTTACTTTTATAGAGGGTAAGGATGCGCCAATCTTAATCATTTTTCTCTCCTATATACCAGTTGGTATAGAATATTAACATAGATACATGAGGATATCATGGACGCAGAATTAATGAATATCAAGCACGAAATTGAGCAATCTTTTGGATTGCTAAGGGGGTATCTTTGACCCGGATAATTCAAAAAAACGTTTAACAGAAATCAATCAGCTGATTGAGGATCCTACTTTATGGGATAAACCCGAAATCGCTCAAAATTTATTAAAAGAAAAAAACCTGCTTGAAAAATTGATGGCCGAATATGATGATTTAATGGTCAAATTTCAAGATGCGCTCGATCTCATTGAACTCACTGAAGAAGAAGGTGAGCAAACGATGATTGAAGAAGCCAAAACTGAATTTTTAGCTTTTCATAAAATTATGTCTAAAAAAGGGCTTGAATGTCTTTTATCCGGTGAAGCCGATGGTCGTGATGCATTTTTGGAAATCAATGCAGGTGCCGGTGGCACAGAGGCTCAAGATTGGGCATTAATGCTTTTCAGAATGTATTCCAGATGGTCCGAAAGCAAGTCCTACAAAATTGAATTACTCGAAGAAAGTAACGGTGAAGAAGCAGGCATTAAATCAGCGACATTAAAAATTTCAGGCCCCAATGCATATGGTTGGCTTAAAACGGAATCTGGTGTGCATCGTTTAGTACGTATCTCGCCCTTTGATTCCAATGCGAAACGTCATACAAGTTTTGCCTCCGTCTGGGTTTATCCAGTGGTTGATGATTCTATCGACATTGAAGTACTTGAAAAAGATTTAAAAATTGATACGTATCGTGCATCAGGCGCCGGTGGTCAGCACGTTAATAAAACGGATTCTGCGGTTCGTATCACACACATACCCACAAATATCGTCGTGCAATGCCAATCAGATCGTTCGCAGCATCGCAACCGTGCTTTTGCTATGGATATGTTAAAAGCCCGCCTTTACGAACAAGAACTTCAACGACGTGAAGAAGAAGCAAGCAAAGAAGCTTCGTCGAAAACAGACATTGGTTGGGGTCATCAAATCAGATCGTACGTTCTACATCCATACCAGATGGTAAAAGATCTAAGAACTGGCGTTGAGATTGGTAATGCTCATGGTGTATTAGAGGGTAATATTGATGCATTTTTAGAAGCATCTTTAAGTAAGAAACTGCAGTCAAAAACAGAGGATTAAATACAACTACTCACCTTATGGACAAATTCGTCGTCAAGTCTGCGCTTCCGATACTCGTGTACTTAAGTACACTCCGTGTCGGTTCTCACCTTTTCTAGACTTTGCCACATATTCTGAGTAGTTTGTTCAATGTGTTTTAGGAGTTATCGATGTTAGTATATGAAGTTAATATTGAAATTGAACCAGATATTTATGCAGAATATAAAGAATGGATTGGGCCACATGCTCAAGAAGTTACGATGCATAAAGGATTTCAACAAGTCGATATATTTGAAACAAAATCAGATTTAGGGAAGCCTCTTTTTGTATGCCACTATTGGCTTGATGATCAAGATTCATTGGATGAATATTTAAAGGACCATGCGCCTAAATTACGTGCTGACGCTGATAAGAAATTCGGTAGTAAAATAAAAGGCATTAGGCGTGTTTTAAAGAAAATTTAATACGCTGCTGCTGGCTTTCCTACATGCTTTCGCGAAGCACGTAGGAAAGCATTAAAGTATCAACTTTGCCTATTTAATCCCATTTCATACCGATTGGTTTTTTTCTTGCATAAAACACCTTATTTTTTTCGAGTTTACAAAATTCCATCATTTGAGCTACTTTTTGCTTAAAGGAATTTTTTTCACTTTCATTCAATTTTCCTGATTTACCCAATTGAGCAGCATCTTTTAGAAGCTGCGCTTCTTTTTCTCGATAGGTTTTCATAGCAGTATCAACAATTATTTTTTGTTCACCACTATTTGCATTTTTATTCATTACACCAAAATCATTTTGACATTTCGTTTGTACATTACGAACTTGCTCCATATATAAATCCGCATAACCAATTCCATTGAATACAAAAACAATGGCGCTTGTTAAGGTTAACATCTTAATTAATCTAGACATATTACCCTCCATTTTAACGCAATATATAATTATATTTTGCGCTATAGAGGTTAATTAAATATTAAGATTTTGATTAAATTTAAAAAAATGAATATTTAACATTGAGATAAAATGGCGATTAATTCTTCTTTATTAATTGGCTTCGATAAATAACCATTCATACCTGCTTCTAGGCATTTCTCACGATCGCCTTGCATGGCATTTGCAGTCAAAGCGATGATGGGCACACGACGGACATCACCATTTAATTTTCGAACTTGTTTTGTTGCTTCCAACCCATCCATAACAGGCATCTGCATATCCATTAAAACAAGATCATAAACATTGTTTTGAACCTGATTAAAAGCTTCCAATCCATTATGTGCAATTGTTACATCATGTCCCATTTTAGTAAGCATTGTTTTTATAACCAATTGATTCACTTCATTATCTTCAGCAACAAGTATTTTTAAATGTTGTGGCTGCATATCAAATTCATCAACATAATTACCCTTTTGTTTATGGGCTACATCTAATTTTCCAAAAACAGAAGTAAACCAAAAACGAGACCCCTTCCCTTCTTCACTTTCATACCCAATTTCACCATTCATCAAAGTCACTAAATTACGACAAATAGCCAAACCTAATCCAGACCCACCATATTTCCGCGTAATAGACGAATCAACTTGAGAAAATTGTGCAAATAATTTCGTTTGATTTTTTTTAGAAATACCAATTCCTGTATCAATTACCTCAAAATAAATACCAAAACGATCATCAAACTCATTATGCTTCTTTATTTGAATTGTAATGCTGCCTTTTTCTGTGAATTTGATAGCATTAGTTACTAAATTAAGCACAACCTGACGTAAACGGGTTGGATCTCCTAAAAGAGTTGATGGAATTTCTGGATCAATTTCAATTTTAAATACTAATTTTTTTTTACCAGCAAGTTCTTGTGTTAAGACACGAACACTTTCAATTAAATCCTTAATCATAAATGGAATAATTTCTAACGTAACTTTACCTGCTTCAAGTTTTGAAATGTCTAAAATATCATTAATAATTTCCAAAAGAGTTTTTGCAGAGCTTTCAACAATACGTGCAAAAGATTGTTGCTCCTCATTCAAAGGTGTATCCAACAATAAACTAATCATCCCTAACACACCATTCATAGGCGTACGGATTTCGTGACTCATTGTTGCTAAAAAACTTGTTTTAGCTTTATTCGCTTCCTGCGCAAGATCAAGTGCTTTACGCAACTCTTCCGTTTTTGTAGAAATAATTTTTTCTTGATCTTTAAGAACTTTCTCTAATTCTTTTGTTTTATTTTCAAGTGCGGCAGTAACATTTTCTAAAAGAATTTCAAGTTCTTCTTTTGAAGCTTTTTTTACTTCAATAGCATTTTGAAGTTCTTGTAACATCATTTTCATTTAAGCAACCATTTTATTTTTTAAAAAATCTGTGCTCAATACATCAAAATCATTAATTTTTTTTTCAATTTTCATAAATTCAATAAAATCAGTCTTAAGTTGCGCATGCGGATTTGGTATAAGTTTCGAAGATGCGCCGATAAAAGATGAGGCGTAATGTGCATATTTCAATATGTTAGAAGTTTTAGAATCTTCACATCGTGGATTCATATGTAAAGCAACAGTTTCTACAATTTCACTCGGCAAGCCCCATATTGAAAGCAAATAAGCACCGATTTCTGCATGTGAACAAGCGTAAAGATCCTTTTCAACATCAATCAAAATAGAAGATGTTTCAATGGCTAATTTTAAAGCTTCTTCAAATTTTAAATAATAATTTTGAGCTAAAAGCAAAATGCCAATTTTTAAAAGTAAGCTTGAAACAAAAACTTCTTCAACAATATCTTCTGATTCATTGGATTTAATAGCTAATTCTTTAGCAAGAAAAGCAACATTTATATTTTCTTGCCATAAAATATCTGTTGAAAACTTACCTATTTGCTTCACTTCAAATTTTTGAATCAATCCGTAAGACAAAACAAGCATTTTAAGTGTATCAATGCCAAGTACATGAATCGCTTGATTCAAATTTGTGACACGCCAATTCAAACTAAAAAATGCAGAATTCACCATTTGAAGGATTTTAGCTGCAAGCGCTACATCATTCGAAATAATATCAACTATTGTATTAACATTCACATTTTTTTGTTCTAATATATGATTTAATTTTAAATAAGTATACGGCATAGACGGGATATTTTGTATGCCATTTATTATTTTAATGATATCAGGATTATTTAATATCAATTTATTTTTCATTGCACGTTCAATAAAATCAGTAAAAGTTTTATGATCACATGGCTTTGCTAAAAATAAATGCGTTGTCGAAACAAGTTTAAAAGCGGAATCTTGGTCGCATTGACCTGACAAAACAATGCGAATAATATCTGGATGTTTCGTATATACATGGTTCAATAATTCAGAACCATTCATCACTGGCATTTTTATATCTGAAACAATAACGTCAAATTTCTGTTCATCAATTAATTCAAGTGCCTTTTGACCATTTTCTGCATAAAACAAATCCCAATCTGGCTTTTGTGTCCATAACACCCTTTTAAGCCCTTGATATACCTTCGGCTGATTATCAACGATTAGAATTTTAATACCCAAACGCTTCCCCAAATAATGTTACATATTATTTATATTAGATTTAATAACACGATATTAAAATCAACATTACTTACATAATCAGCTAATATTTTTGTATAAACTCAATAAGTTACCATAAACCTATTGTAAGTAATCATCAAAACAACTTGTTCCCAATTGATCAAAAGAAATATCCTTAAGACAATTCTCAATGTATAACAATCTTTCAGCTGTAATATTTTTCTGTCTTAATGTTGATATGTAATAGCCCACTTCTGAATAAAGGTAATTAATATACCTTGGAATTTCAATACTATATTGCTTATAAAAACTATATTTACTAGAAAAATTATCCTCCAAATCTATTGATATAGAATCAAAATCAATAAAAGAAACACTCCAATTGCGAACATCTATCATAATGTTGTCTGGATTTAGGTCTTCATGCCATATCTTTTTTGTATATAGCTCTTTCAACGAAAGAAGAAGATTTTTAACTAGTAAATCAACGATTTCTGGTGTGCATTTTTCTCTTATTTTTAAAAAATTTGTGATAGGGACCCCATCAATTAAGTCAATTGCAATATAATTGTGTCCATTTATTTTTATTATTTCGTAAAATCTATTTAATTTTTCCAATCCATTGATTTCACGGCTGGGATCATTAATGTGCTTAAATGCGTAGAAATTCTTTGTTTCTATATTTTGTCCTAAAAGAACATTTAAATTCGATTTAGTGCTTCCTAAAGCAGATTGAATATCAACTGCATAAGAACCGAATATCTCAACATTTTCAGGCTTATTCAATTCCGATACTGCCAAGCAACCATGCTTTTTAAAGAACGCCAAGCTTGAAGAAGACATTTTTGGTGTTGTAAACTCAGAAAGCCCATGAACAAAATTTATTTTCCTCTCGTTAACTAAAGATGAAGAAGAAGATTCTAAAGGATTAGGTTTTAGCTCTTGATACATAGCATCAGCAGATGACACAATCGTAAGAAAAGAAAAAGTACAAAAAAAATATTTTTTAAACACATCAGACTCCAGTTTATCATTTAAATTTACATAATCTTTATTCTTTGCAGAATAACATGTCAACAAAATATAATAATAATTTAAAATAAATTATGCTTTTTTATTGAGAATAATAACAATGTCCTTAAATGTGAATAAAATTAAAGAAAAACAACAAGTCCGTCATAACATGGCGCTACATTTTTAGGCAAAATCTGTGAAAGAGCATTATAATCAAGTTCTTCACTCATATGCGTTAAATAAGCATGCTCTGGCTTTATACGCTCAATCCAAGAAAGTGCTACATCTAACGATGCATGCGTTGGGTGCTCACTCATGCGAATGCAATCAACAACCCAAATTTTGATGCCTTCCAATTGCTTTAATGCTTCTTCATCCAAACGCATCACATCGGTAGAATACGCAAAATCATCAATGCGAAAACCTAAGGATGATGTATAGCCATGATCTTGATCAATAGGGATAATATCGAATATACCATGACTAAAATTTCCAATTATTTCATGCGGGATAAGTACAGGCTTAAAAAACATTCCTTCAATAAAATTAGGCGTAAAAGCATATGCGAATGACTCCATAATTTCTTTCAGCGCTTTTGGGTCAGCATAAATATCTAAAGGTTGTGATCTGTTCCTGCAAATAGCACGTAAATCATTGAGTCCATGAATATGGTCAGCGTGGGCATGTGTATATAAAACCGCATCAAAAGTGCCTATATTTTCACGCAATAATTGTGTGCGCAAATCAGGCGAGGAATCAATTAAAAGCCGCTGCCCCTCTTTTTCAACAATAATAGAAGCACGCGTTCGATAGTTTTTAGGATCAGTGGGATCACATTGCCCCCAATGATTGCCAATAATGGGCACGCCCATCGATCCACCGCAGCCTAAAATAGTAATCTTCATCTAGGAATCTTCTGAAACAGATCAAAATAATTTTTAGTCGTCTGCTCTGCTACTTTAGAAAGCGCACAATCTTTTAGTTCGGCAATCGCTTCTGCAACATGCACAACAAAAGAAGGCTCGTTCCGTTTACCACGATGTGGAATGGGCGCAAGATATGGAGAATCTGTTTCAATAAGCAACCGTTCCAAGGGTAAATTTTTAACAATTTCGCGTAATTCCAATGCTTTTTTAAACGTTGCAATGCCTGAAATTGAAATATAAAACCCTAATTTAAGCACTTCGTCTGCAAATTCTTTACTTGCTGTAAAACAATGTATAAGACCTTTAAACGTACCTATTGCCATTTCTTCTTGTAATATCCGCAAGCAATCATCATCTGCGTCACGTGTGTGCACAATTAACGGCAAACCAAAATCACGCGCGACTTTAATATGAAGTCTAAAAAGCTGTTGCTGCAATTCTTTTGGACTATGCTCATAAAAATAATCAAGCCCAGTTTCTCCAATACCGATTACTTTTGGATGTTTAGCACCCTCAGCCAAATCTTCGTAAGTCGCATCTTTTTCTTTTTCAGCATCATGTGGATGTATGCCTATGGTTGCATATATAAAAGGTAATCTTTCTGCGATCTTCAGCGTATTGGGAAAAGTCTTCAGCGACGTACCGATTGTTGTCATATGCGTCACACCAACATTTTGTGCACGCTCTATGATCGCATCAAACTCTGCTTGGAATTCGTCATAATCTAAATGACAATGGCTATCGACAAACTGAAGTACACTCATGCTGCCTCCTCTACAAATCTTGGAAACAACACATTCGGTTGAGGCAAATCAACACCTGAAACAAGCGCACTTAATATATGTGCAAAATCTCTATATTCAGATTTTACACCAACAAGATCTAATATTTGGTTTGCTGTTTTAGGTATAAAAGGTTGGACTAACAAACCAACGACACGAATAGTCTCGCATAATGTATAAAGAACAGTTTCCATACGCTTAAGATCTGTTTTTTTCAATCCCCAAGGTGCTTGTTCATCAATATAACGATTTGCATCGCCAATCACTTCCCAAATTTGATCTAAGGCTTTATGAAAGCCCCAATGCCAAAATTCATGTCTAACATGCTCCAAAGTTTTATAAGCTTTTTCAATGAGTACCGAATCTTGAGACAATAATGTCTCCTTTTCAGGCACTTTTTGTGCACAATTTTTTGACACTTGCACCAAAACACGTTGTACCAAGTTCCCTAAATCATTGGCGAGCTCTGAATTCATCCGCTTAACGACAGCTTGATGACTAAAATTCCCATCATTCCCAAAGGACACTTCACGCATTAAAAAATAACGTGTTTGGTCCAAACCATATTTTTCAATTAAATCAAAAGGATTGATCACATTTCCTAAGGATTTAGATATCTTCTCACCTTCATTTGTCCACCAACCATGGGCAACAATTTGTTTGGGTGGCATAAGATCAGCTGCCATCAAAAATGCAGGCCAATACACAGCATGAAATCTAAGAATATCTTTACCCATCACGTGATGTGCATTGGCCCAAAAATCTTGTTGCCAATCGGCGTTTGGATAGCCCAAAGCTGTAATATAATTGGTTAACGCATCAAACCAAACATACATGACATGCGTTGGATCATTCGGTACAGGAATGCCCCATTTAAAGGTCGTACGCGAAACTGCTAGATCTTTTAATCCACCACGTACAAAAGATAAAACTTCATTGCCACGCGACCTAGGGTGCATAAAATCTGGGTGTTTTTCATAAAATTCAAGAAGTCTATCCTGCCACGCGGATAATCTAAAGAAATAGCAAGGTTCTTCAACCCATTCTACAGGTGCCCCTGTAGGGGCCTTCCCATCAATCAATTCGGATTCGTTATAAAAAGCTTCATCACGAATAGCATACCAACCAGAATAGCTTGATAAATATATTTGATCACGTTCCAGCAACAAATTCCAGATATGTTGAACTGCTTTTGTGTGTCTTGGTTCTGTTGTACGGATAAAATCATTATTCGAAAAATCAAATGCTTTAAAAAGATCCCGAAAACTTTGTGATTTTTCATCCACAAAATCTTTGGGACTTAGCCCCGCGAGTTCTGCTGATTTTTCAACCTTTTGACCATGCTCATCTGTGCCTGTTAAGAAAAAAACATCATGTCCATCAAGGCGCATAAAACGAGCCCAAACATCACATGCTAAATTGGTATAAGCATGCCCAATATGTGGATTATCATTGACGTAATAAAGTGGGGACGTTACATAAAGCTTTTGGCGTGACATTTGAAAACTCTCTCATTCATAAGATATTCTTTTATACCTTATTTTCCAGTTTCCACAAAAGATTTTGTAACGTTCCTAAGATTAATTGCGCAACAATTTAATCTTTAGTAACGCAGGATCGTTATGAGCATAGCGCTCTGACAAAGATTTATCAGCAATACCTGTCAACCAATCATCTCCCAATTTATCCAAGAAATTGACAGCATAATCTACCATTGAAGGAATCATTGCAGGATCAATACCAATTTTCTGATAAATTGCTTGTTTTAATGAATCAGCAATAACATAAAAATCTTCTTCATCCATCAATACATTTTCATCCATCAATACATCTTCATCAACTGCAACATCTTTTTTGATTTTATCAAAAATATATTGCCTTAATAAAGTCTGACCATAAAGAATCGTTTGATCATAAGAACCATCAAAAACCTCACCATCAAATTTTCGAAGAACAAGTAAAAATTTAGCCAAATTGCCATTCAAGCGTTTATCATATCCATTACCTTTAACAAGTTTATCGCCACGCACAAAATTACGATCTAATTCTTTGATCTGCACAAGGGCCGTCGCTTTCTGATTATCTAAATCTTCACCCGTTGTTGAAAATCCTAAAAGAGGAATATTAGCATCTATAATGCGTTCAACTTTAACATTAAAGCCTATAGAACCATCCAGTCTCCCTGCATACGCACTTTTAACAATATAATTTGCATAAACAACGTAATCCGACTCAATTATAACATTGCCACTTTTCACAACACGTTCTGGAAATCCTGAACGAGTAACAAATTGAAATCCATTAGGATAATTTGCGTATAATTTATCTACATTATCTTTATCCAACGAATAAACAAGATCACCTTTAAATACTGGCTGTTGATTTTTCAAAAGATCAAGCTCAGCTTGCGTAAAACGATCTGGAAATAAAGAAAGAATTATGTTTGCCACACCAGAATGATGTAAATTTTGAAACTCGGAAAACAAATCAATTTTAACAAGACTCGGATCATTAAGTTCATAACGTTCAAGCAATGACATATCTGAAATACGTCCCAACAAATTATTTTCCATCAAAAATTGTTGAACAATCTGTAATTGTGGAATTAATGAACGGTCAATACCAATTTTTTGAAAAATATCTTCTTTTAAAGCATTTGCAACAATCATGATATTCTCTAGAGACAATAAATTGTCTTGATCCATACGAACATTTTCGACAATTTTTTGCGCAATATACGGTAGCAATAATTTTTTACCTGTTTCAAATAAATCTTGAACCGTTCCTTGAAAAATATTGCCTTCAAGAGCACCTAGAACAATAATCAATCTCGCTAAATTATTCATTAAACGCTCGGGATGGTATTTAGCCGTTTGTTGAATAAAGTCATCGTCAAAATCTCTAATCAAAATAAGACTTGCATTGCTACTTTGATCAAGGTTTTTATCCAAAAGTGACGAATAAGTATCAATAATGCGCTCAACTTTAACGTAAAAATCTTCGTTAACACCAAAATAACTTAAATAGGAACTTTTAACACCATATAAAGCACGCGCATTATAATCAGAATCTTTGAGAAAAGATGATTGTTTTTCAACACGATCAGCAAATCCATATAAGGTTAAACTTGGATAATTAGCAGCTAATTTTTTAGCTTCACCTTCATCCATAGAATAAAGAAGATCACCACGCAAAACAGGTTTTTGATCACGCAATCTATCTAATTCTTCTTGCGTAAATTTAGAAGGAAATAAATCAAAAAGTCTTTCTTCCGTTGGGATATGGTTTGCATAAGTTTGAATTTGAAACCCCAACAAAACAAACATAGTCATAAAAATTACAAATAATGAGCTTTTTCTCATTTTAAACTCCATAATAAAAAACGTTACAATTCAATAATAAAAAATAAAAATTAATATAAGGTTAATTTAAAGAAATTACACAAAAATGTCAATATATATTACATAAAAGATTGCTAGACTTACCAAGAAAACAGTTTGTTTTTTATAAATAAACGCGATATTTTAAATTTTAAACATATCGATTCTTTATTAAACTTAAACAATAGAAAAGGCTCAAATTATGAAATTTTTCAGCGCCCTTGTTTTAATTGCAATAATCTGTCCACACCAAATTTCAGCACTTATATTAAAAATTGACTCCATTGTCGTTTCTGGATCAAATCCTGGCGCCTTTCCTGCACTTAAAAACTCACAAATTTCAAAAAATCTAAAATTTAACATAAATAATGACCATTCATTAAAAGAAGAAATAACTACTCAATTAAATAATAATAAAAAATTAAAAACAAATTGGCCCTTTCCTGATTGTACTTTTGTACCAATAAATTTAAAAATTTATGAAAATAAACAATTTTCAAATTATAGTTTTGATGAACAATCTGACATTATTAATCAAACTTCAAGTGATTTAAACCTACAAAAAGCTTTAGATAATTCAACCAAAATTACATTAAGTATAAATATAACAAAACAAGATGTTAATTAGAAAGAAACTATGACCTTCAAGGGGCACATAATTACCTATGCCTGATAAGTAGGCCCCTTCATTTCTTAATAAACTACCTTAATATGAAGTCTCTTCTTGTGAAGATCGAAGATCTACAATTTCAACAACGTCAGATGAACAACGCAAAGATTTTTTCTTTAATTCTAGATTGTCAAAAAAACAATCTAATGCCTCATCCTCGCAAGACGATCCAAGACGTGCTTCATCAATAATTGGGCTATTAAAAGATGATATAATATCCTCTTTAACAACACATAAAAGATTGCTTGAAGAAAAAGATGGTGTCACTGACATACGGAAAGCATTCTCTTCTTTCTTACTACTATCTAAGCAATCTAATAAATTGGGCATAGAATGCGTTACATTTGAACGCATAGATGTAGCTTTAGAAAGTTTTTCTTGAAAATCATCATATTCAAGTTTTAGCTTTTCTGGCGTTAACGCGTTCCCAAAATATTTATAGTGAATAATGACAATATTAACATCTTTCAACCAAGCATTTTCTATATTTTTTTCTATTTCTTCATTTATATATTTTACAATATTATCTTTGAATTTTTGTAAAGAAAATTCATAGCTATTATCAATAAGCACAATATTTTTAATAGGATGTTCAGCATTAAATTTTTCTATAACTAGATCTAACGCACGCTCTGCTTTATCATTTGCATAAGCATAGGGCAGTTTTAACTGTACATTTCCTTTATTTGCGCACAAAAATGTACCCCAATGCTCTGAAAGAAAGATTTTCTTTTTAAAATCGCATTGAAGTGCTGATAAAACAGAAATATATGCTGATTGATCTATTAATTCTTGAATAATAATTTTAGTGTCTTCGCCTTCTAAAAGTACTTTTTTAATAAAAAGCTTGTCTTGCTTTCTAAAAAAATCTACATCACGTAAATTATCTACCAAAAGAACATCTTGTGTCGTTTCTCTATATGTTCTCAAAATATCAGGTGACCCTAAAAATTGATATTCTGTTCCAGCAAAAATACCAACTGACCTTGCAATTGTTTCATCAAAATCAACAAAAATCGCAGATTCCTGAGGATTAAGAGCTTCATAATAAGCTCTTAATTCACTTATCTTATCGATTGAAATGTCAATAATTTCAGAAGATGCATTAAAACTTAATATTGATAAGCTTATTGCCACTAAGGATTTAATTTTTTTTAAATTTAACAAGATGATAATTTCCGTCATAAATTAGTCTGGGTCCTGGATCTCCGTTTAAAGTTTCGCTTCAACGTGTCCAGGAAAACGCCCAGAGCAGATTAAAAAATACCCTATTAAGACTTTTTGCGCGAAATAAGTTTATAAGTTTGCACTGAAATCAAAACAGCTAAAATGTTTTTGACCACAAAATCACCAAACACAAAAGGCATAAAGCCTGTTTGAATCGCTGTATCAATGCCAACAAAAAGTGATAGAACACTTACGCCACAGGAAAACAACACAACATTACCTAAAGCAACAACCAAAGCACGTTTAAGAATGCTTAATCCTGCCCATTTTTGTGTTAATAACGAAATAAGTATCACTGCTGGCACATAACCCAAAATATAACCAGAACTTGGCCATATAAGCCCAGCTTTAAATCCAGTAAGAATAGGAAGACCCATACTAGCCATAGCAATATACATTAAAACGGCAGAAGAGGCTAAACGCCATGGAAGAACAAGACCTACTAACACAACAGCAAATGGTTGTAAAGTTAACGGTACAGGATATAAAGGAATCTGTACTTGCGCTAAAATTGCAATAAATAAAGTTGCAGCCAACGCAATTGAAAAGGACTTCAGAAGCGTTCTATTTTGAACAGGCACCAAAAGATCGAGCGCTGTTTTTTGGGTTTGGATATTGATTGACATCGAATTCTCCTTCATAATCATAGAAATCATTCCGTTATATCAAGGAATAAAACTAAATGATAGTAAAATTAACACCACTAGAAGTTGTAAATGCGCTCATCCCACTAAATGGTTGGCAAATGAATGAAGGAAAAACACATATCGAAAAAGAATTTATATTTAAAAATTTTATTGAAGCCTGGGGGTTTATGTCACAAATCGCGTTAATTGCTGAAAAAATGAATCATCACCCTGAATGGTTTAATGTGTATAATAAAGTTCACATTGCTCTTTCAACACATGATTGCCAAGGACTCTCTCAAAACGATATAGACCTTGCTCTAAAAATCGAAAAAATTTGATACCATTATAAATAATAAAGTCAAGAATAGCACTTGCATTATAGGGCAACACTCGTTATTATTTGATCTAATTTTGTATAATTTAACACGCAAGAGGGAGTCTTTCCATCCGGTGTTTTTCTTTGAAAAACCTGACTCTTGCGGCGGTTTAACCGGAAAAAAGGTTTGAAAAAATGGCTATGCCCGAATTTACGATGCGTCAATTACTAGAAGCTGGCGTTCACTACGGACACACAACAAGACGTTGGAATCCAAAAATGAAACACTACATATTTGGTGTTCGTAATGGAATCCATATCTTGGATTTGGAACAAAGTGTCCCGATGCTTGCACGTTCCTTAAAATTTATTCGTGACACAGCAGCAGCTGGTGGACGTATTCTTTTTGTAGGTACAAAACATCAAGCATCTGAAGTTGTTGCCAATGCTGCAAAAAAATGTGGTCAATATTATATTAATCACCGCTGGTTAGGTGGCATGCTCACCAATTGGAAAACGATTTCCAATTCCATTCGTAGCCTTAAAAGCTTAACCGAACAAATCGCTAATACAAGTTCAGGTCTCACAAAAAAAGAACTTCTTTCTTTAAACCGTGAACATGACAAACTTGAGCGTTCATTAGGCGGTATTAAAGATATGGGTGGCGTACCTGATCTTATTTTTGTCATCGACACAAATAAAGAAGCACTTGCCATTCAAGAAGCTAATAAATTAAGCATTCCAGTTGTTGCAATCCTAGATAGTAACAGTGACCCACATGGTGTTACGTTCCCCATTCCTGGAAACGATGACGCAGTGCGCGCTTTAACACTCTATTGTGACCTTATTTGTGGTGCAATTCTTGATGGCTTACAATCTGAATTAATGGCAACAGGCGTTGATATTGGTGAGTCAGCTGAATTACCAGATATCATGTTAGAAGGTCTTGAAGGAAAAGTAAGTGCTGAAGGTAACGCCGAAAACAATCCTGTGGGTGATGCGCCTGTTCGAAAGGTGGTTAAGAACACTCAAAAAGCGCCAGTTAAAAAAGCAGCTCCCAAAAAAGAAGCAGCAACCGCAGAACCTGAAGCAGCAAGCACCGAAAAAGAAGAGCCTGCAGCGTCCATCAGCGACGAAGCAAGCGCATAAAGACTAAAAAAGGGGCCTCGCCCCTTTTTTACTTCTATCGATAATCCATCTATTAACTTCACAAACAAATAGGCAGAATCATGAGTGTTATTTCAGGTGAACTTATTAAACAATTACGTGAATCATCAGGCGCTGGTATTCTTGATTGCAAAAAAGCACTGACTGAATCCCAAGGTGATATGGAAGCGGCAACTGATTGGTTGCGCAAAAAAGGTTTGGCATCAGCTGCTAAAAAAGCGAGCCGTGTTGCTGCAGAAGGTCTTGTTGGCGTTTATACAAAAGACAACAAAGGTTACCTTCTTGAAATCAATTCCGAAACAGATTTTGTTGCACGTAACGAACAATTCCAAAAATTTGTATCAAGTCTTTTAACACTGGCTTACGAAAAAAGCATTACAAATATTGATGCGCTTAAAGAACTCACTTTTCCAGGCACAAGCCACAATGTTGCAGAAGAATTGTCACGAAATGTAGCAACGATTGGTGAAAACCTTTCTTTACGTCGCATTCAAATGCTTTCAGTACCACATGGTGTCGTTGCAGGTTATGTACATAATGCTGTTGTCCCTGGCTTAGGCAAAATTGGAACGCTTATTGCGCTTGAATCAACAGGTAATACTGAAAAATTAGCTGCGTTAGGCAAATCACTTGCAATGCATGTGGCTGCAGCAACGCCAAAATCTTTGCAAGTTTCTGACTTGCCACAAGATGTTGTTGCACGCGAAAAAGATGTCTTGATGGAACAAATTAAAGACAGTGGCAAACCACAAGAAATCATCGATAAAATGATTGATGGTAAATTACGTAAATTCTATCAAGATGTTGTTTTTCTTGAACAAACTTACGTTATTGATGGCGAAACACGTATTAGTGATCTTCTTAAAAAATCTGAAAAAGAAGTAGGCGCACCTGTGAAGCTTGCAGCTTTTGATCGTTTCATGCTTGGCGAAGGTATTGAAAAGGTTCAATCCGACTTCAGTGCTGAAGTTGCAGCACAAGCAGGCCTTTCTAAATAAAAAACTCTATCCTGGACGTTTGTTTCGATGAACGTCCATAAAACAATAATCATAGAGTATAAAAATGACTTCCCGCCCTTATTATAAACGTGTTCTGCTAAAATTATCTGGTGAAGCTTTATTAGGTAATCGCGATTATGGTATCGATCCTGATATTGTCTCACGTATTGCCCAAGAAGTGTCGCACGTCCTTTCGATGGGTGTTGAATTATGCATCGTTGTGGGTGGTGGTAATATCTTCAGAGGCGTTGCTGGCGCTTCAAAAGGTATGGATCGTGTCACAGCTGATTATATGGGCATGCTTGCAACCGTTATTAATGGCCTGGCCCTTCAAACAGCTTTAGGTGCTGTTGGTGTTGATGCACGTGTTCAATCAGCCATTCCTATGGAAATGATTTGCGAAACTTATGTGAGACGTCGCGCACTTGATCATTTAGCCAAAAATCGTGTTGTTATTTTTACAGCAGGTAGCGGCAATCCCTTCTTTACAACTGATACGCCAGCTGCCTTACGTGCTTCTGAAATGAGCTGCAACGCGCTTTTAAAAGCTACGAAGGTTGATGGAGTTTACGATAAGGACCCAGCAATTCATCCTGACGCAGTTCGTTACGATAAATTAAGTTATCTTGATGTTTTATCACGTGACTTGCGCGTGATGGATGCATCTGCTATTTCATTAGCTAGAGAAAATAATATTCCCATCGTGGTTTTTTCAATTCAAACCCATGGTGCCTTTGCCGAAATTGTTCAGGGCAAAGGAAAATTTACACTTATTTCTGAGGAGAAAGACGAAAATGGTCGCTTTAGTCCTAACTGACCTTGAAAAAAGGATGAAATCTGGCATCGAGTCCCTGAAAAAAGAATTTACAGGACTTCGCGCTGGTAGAGCATCCGCCAGTATGTTAGATCCTATTATGGTTGATGCCTATGGATCAATGATGCCATTATCGCAAGTTGGCACCGTGACAACACCTGAACCTCGCCTAATCTCAGTTCAAGTCTGGGACAAAGGCATGTCTAAGGCTGTTGAAAAAGCGATTCGTGAATCAGGTCTAGGCTTGAATCCAATTGGTGAAGGCCAAATTATTCGTGTGCCCTTACCTGAATTAAGTGAAGAACGTCGTAAAGAACTTTCAAAAGTTGCGTCCAAATACGCTGAAGCAGCCCGCATTGCAATACGTAATGTTCGACGCGATGGCATGGAAACACTTAAAAAGATGGAAAAAGACGGCGACATTTCTGAAGATGAACATAAAAAAACATCCGTCGATGTTCAAAAATTAACCGATAAATTTATTGAACAAGTCGATGTCGCATTGGTCGCCAAAGAAAAAGAAATTATGCAGGTTTAGTCTTATAATGGAATAACGCGAAAACACGCCCACCCCCCTACTTCCCGCGGCAAGACCGCGGGATCCATAAGACTTTAGAAAAATTCGACAAATAATTACATTGCACTTCTTCACCGTAGATCCAGCTATCAAGCCGCGGGCATATCATTACCCATAAGTATAAACCCAACCCCTTTCCTACGTCCCGCGACCATATCATTACCCATAAGTGTTTCAAGCTATTGATATTTATTATTTATTTTCGGATAGTTTGATTCAATTTATGGGGGAATTTTTAAATTTATGTTCAAAATTTTCTCTACTCCCATTGTTTCCCTGGACAGGCGAGAAGCAAAGCTTCGAGTAGGATCCAGGGTCCAGATTAAAATGCATGCTCGCAAGAGCATGTCTTTGTTTTTTAAATATTTAGCATGATCTTCGATCATGATTATTTCTGGACCCTGGATCCGCATTCGAGCCCTTTGGGCTCTCATTGGTCCAGGGAAACAGCTGGGGTGGACGTTTAGAACTACGACTTGCCATACTTATGGGTAATGATATGGTCGCGGGGAGTAGCAGTGGAGCTGAATAGTTATGTTTTTTAGAAAAAATTTTACATGAGACAAAATAAATCAACAATAAAAGAAAAAGTATTTTCTTGATTTTCTTGATTTTCTTGAAGTTTATCAATACAAGCTTTTATGTATAATTCTGTAAAATCAACCCATTGTTCTGTTTTCCATTCGTTTTTATGAGCATATTCATTTAATTTATGGAATGTTTCTTTATTAATTTTAGGAGGATCAACAACAAAAGTATTGCCCTCAAACAATTTTTTTACATATATATGCATAGAAGTCTTAATTGAAAACAGCACAAATACTTCACATGCTTTTTGTTTTGATTCGATACTAAACGTATCCTGTTCTAAAATATCCAATAACATTGTTCTGATTTTTCGAGAATCAACATCAAAAACTCTTTTTTTAATAGCCTCAAAAAAATCGTCCAATGCAACAATTGTGTGTAATGATGAAGAATTGTTAAAGTGATCTGATCTTATGTAATCTTTTATATGTTCAATAATTTTTTCTTCATTGTCATTAAAATTTGTAGTTTTTGTTTTTTTGTAGGGATTTTCTTCCTGTTCATAACCTTTATGAGCTCTTTTGCCTAATCGCTCAATTGAGTCAAGATCTATAAGTTGGTCAATCACTATAGGTTGATCGCTGTTTTTAAGAATTTCATAATTATTTAAAATATTAACATCAATATTATCTTGATTTTATATTGATTTAATTGATAGTATAGTTTTATTTTTTTTTATATTATTTTTATTAATTATTGACATAGTCTGATCTTTAAACTTTGTTTTCGGTTTTTGTTTTTTAAGTATAGTGTATAAACGGTAAGCAGCATTTTCTAAATTTTTAACAAGTTTTTTAAAGTTTTCTTCTAACTGTTTCTTTTTAAAAAGATTTGAAAGCGCCATACGTAATCCTGAAAAAGTCTTTTCGTCTTTAGGATCCCAAAATGTTTTTAATTGTGTTGTTAACGCGTCCCAAGCTTTGTTGTAGGGTTTTTTATCTATATTATTTGGGATAGGATTGTTTCTGATTAGCGTCTTGACTAAATTTAACAAATCATTGCTTGCTGTTTTATTATTTTATGAACTTTCTTGATGTATTAATACTGCTTCCAAATTATCAAAATTAAGTTGTTCGTTATTTGTGAATTCTCCATCCTCATTAATAAATTCATTCATAATGAAATCGTCTAACTCAACATTTTTTTCAATTTCAACGAAAGATATGTCGTCATCATTAATTATATTATTGCTATTAACAGGTTCTAACGTGTCGTTCACTACGTTAGTCTGATCTTTTAACTTTGTTTTAGGTTTTGGTTTTTTAAGTCTTTTGTATAGACGATCAGCAGCATTTGCTAAATTTTTGACAGGCTCTTTAAATTTTTCTTCTAAATCTTGTTTTTTAGAGAGTGTTAAAAGCACAGCATATAATCCTCCAAAAGTCTTTTCGCCTATAGGATCCCAAAATGTTTTTAATTTTGTTGTTAACGCTTCCCAATATTCATCGTTTTTGATATTTGATGGATTTTCTTTTAAAATAGTAGTTATCTGCTTTAATAATTCTTTTTGATTATCGTTAAGATCTGTTTTGGAGTTTTTTTCAATGTATAAACGTTCAGCAGCATTTTCTAAATTTTTAACAAGTTTTTTAAAGTTTTCTTCTAACTGTTTCTTTTTAGAGAGCCTTTTAAGCGCTATCTTTAATCCTCCAAAAGTTTTTTTGCCTTTAGAATCCCAAAATATTTTTAATTGTTTTGTTAATGTCTCCCAAGCTTTGTTGCAAGGTTTTTTATCTATATTATTTGGGATAGGATTGTTTCTGATTAGCGTCTTGACTAAATTTAACAAATCATTGCCTGCTGTTTTATTATTGTTTGAACTTTCTTGATGTATTAATACTGCTTCCAAATTATCAAAATTAAGTTGTTCATTATTTGTGAATTCTCCATCCTCATTAATAAATTCATTCATAATGAAATCGTCTAACTCAACATTTTTTTCAATTTCAACAAAAGATATGTCGTCATCATTAATTATATTATTGCTATTAACAGGTTCTAACGTGTCGTTCACTAGGTTGGTTTGATCTTTAAGCTTTGTTTTAGGTTTTGGTTTTTTAAGTCTATTGTATAAACGTTTAGCAGCATTTTTTAGATTTTCAACAGGCTCTTTAAGATTTTTCTCTAAATCTTCCTTTTTAGAGTGGTTTGAAAGCACAGAATATAATCCTCCAAAAGTCTTTTCGCCTATAGGATCCCAAAATGTTTTTAATTTTGTTGTTAACCCTTCCCAATATTTGTTATCTTTGATATTTGATGGATTTTCTTTCAAAATAGTGGTTATCTGTTCTAATAATTCTTTTTGCTCAGCGGTGATATTTGTTAGAGAGTTATTTTTTCTGCATAAACGTCGAGCAGCATTTTTTAGATTTTTGACAGACTCTTTAAATTTTTCTTCTAAATCTTCCTTTTTAGAGAGGGTTAAAAGCGTCGTATATAATCCTTCAAAAGTTTTTTTATCTTTAGGATCCCAAAATGTTTTTAATTGTGTTATTAATACTTCCCAATATTTGTTATCTTTGATGTTTGATATATTTTCTTTCAAAATATTGGTTATATTCTCTAATAATTCTTTTTGCTCAGTGGTAATATTTGTTAGAGACTTATTTTTTATGTATAAACGTTTAGCAGCATTTTTTAGATTTTCAACAGGCTCTTTAAGATGTTCCTCTAAATCTTGTTTTTTAGAGAGTTTTAAAAGCACAAAATATAATCCTCCAAAAGTCATTTTACCTTGAGGATCCCAAAATGTTTTTAATTTTGTTGTTAACCCTTCCCAATATTCATTGTTTTTGATATTTGATGGATTTTCTTTCAAAACAGTGGTTATCTGTTCTAATAATTCTTTTTGCTCAGTGGTGATATTTGTTAGAGAGTTATTTTTTCTGCATAAACGTCGAGCAGCCATTTTTAGATTTTTAACAGGTTCTTTAAGATTTTTCTCTAAATCTTGTTTTTTAGAGAGGTTTGAAAGCCCCATATATAATCCTCCAAAAGTCTTTTCGTCTTTAGGATCCCAAAATGTTTTTAATTGTGTTGTTAACGCGTCCCAAGCTATATTATCCATATTGTTTGTGATAGGATATATAGCGATTAAATCCACTATATATTCAAGAAGTTCTTTCAATGTAGTTTTGTTATACCGTTTCTTTGCAATTTGCTCAATTTGTATTGCTTGTGATGAAATATTATTTTTTTGAAGCATATAATCATTATAAAAACTTGGGTATGTACATTTTAATGTTTCATCATTTTGCATGAAAGAATATTCTGGACAAAAAGCTAATAATTCACAAAGAAAAAGTGTCGAAGGATGAGTTGTCTGCATTTTTGTAATAATATCATCACGATGTGATTGAATTTTAAGATCATATTGTAGCAATATATCTTTATAAGATTGCGTTTTATAAAAAATATTAAAATTAATAAAACTCAACAAATAACCATGCCAAATAAAATCATCATAGGAAACATGAGAAAAATTATCACATGCTGCAATTTTTTCTTTTAAGGCGTTAAATTCATTCAGCTTAAGAGCGTTTATATAAATTAGTTTTTTCTTAATAGATAGATAGGAAGCAAAATCATCGTTTATACATTGTAAAAAACTATGACAAATATCTTGATGCGTAACTTTGTTTTTTGTGTTTTCTTCGGTAACAAAATAAAAATTATTTTCTAATTCTGTTAGTGGATACTCTTCTTCATAGGTATCAAAAAAAGAGTCTTTAATTTTAGGATTAAATTCAACATCTTCAATTTCAATGTCGCTGAATAATGTGTCAAAGATATTTATAAATTCATTATCTGTTGGAATGTTATACTCTTCTATTGTTGTATCTTTTTCAAAATTATTTTCATCACCTGATCCTGCGCTATAAGAATTAGAAAATATTAATAAATTACAAAGTAAAGTACTTACTAACAACAATTTTAATTTCATTTAATTGATCCATAACTTTAATATAATAATTATTTATACATACTATATTAAAATAAGTCAATATTATTAATAACTATATAGAAAATATAAAACTATTTCTCCACGCAAATCATTTCGTACACATTCAACAGGTAAGTCCACAATCCGGAACAATCTGATTTTACTTCACTAACGCAAGAAAAAATGTTAAAAGTTCAAAATAAGCTGAATAATAGGACACGAAAATCGTTGGGCTACAAAAAACCCGCTAAGGTCTTCTTCGAGTTTATAAAGCTAAATCCGGATGGTGCACTTCATTGGTGAATGTGTACTATATACAAAATTCTTCGAGAAAATATTCACTAATGACGACTGACACGCAACATTTAAAAGCCTTCCCGAAACACATTGCCATCATCATGGATGGTAATAGACGCTGGGCACGCGAAAAATTATTACCAAGCATCGCAGGCCATCGAAAAGGCGCTGAAACGCTTCGAAAAATTGTGGAACATGCAGGGCAAATAGGTCTAAAATATTTAACCGTTTACGCTTTTTCTTCCGAAAATTGGGATCGGCCAATTTATGAAGTAACGGGCGTCATGGCCTTGCTCAAAACCTACCTTAAAAAAGAAGTCCCTTATTTACACAAAAACAATGTAAAACTTAAATTTTTAGGCGAACGTTCAAAATTATCACCAAATATTCTTACTTTGATGGATGACGCTGAAAAGCTTACTGAAAACAATACGGGGCTTACATTTTGCCCTGCCCTTAATTATGGATCATTAGAAGAGCTCGCCATTGCTGTTCGTAATATTGGCCATAAAATTGTTGAAAACAAGCTGGATCCTTCTTCCATCAGCAGCGAATTAATCACACAGCATCTTTTCACAGGCAACATGCCGAATCCAGATTTATTGATTCGAACAGGTGGCGAAAAACGCCTTAGCAACTTTCTTTTATTGCAACTAGCCTATGCAGAATTTGTTTTTAGTGATATTTATTGGCCAGACTATACAATCGATGAATTAAACAACGCTATACAAGAGTATCAAAAACGTGAGCGCCGCTTTGGAACATAAAAACAAACAAAAATTTTGGGAATCCCTATTTTTACGCATTCTTTCAGTCCTCGTATTACTGCCTATAGCGCTCGGTGCTATGTGGTATGGATCACCCTATTTTGAGGCCTTAGTCTCGATCATCGTCGTATTTACGTGCTTTGAATGGGTTGGTCTTATTTGCAACAAACAGCAATTGCGACCCGATCTATTAAATAGATTAACGTTCTTATTTTTAATCACCCTTGTAGGTCTTATCTTCTTTTTAGCTATTGGCAATTACATGCTTGCAGGCCTTACGTTCCTTAGTACTTTTGCTTCCACCTATATCGTCAAACGAAAAATACCTGGTAATGTCTATCGTTGGTGGTTTTATGGTTTTTTTGTTTTAGGGCTCCCTTATATTTCTATTTTATGGCTAAGATCTTTACCCGGATTGGGGCGCGAGCTTATTTTCTTTCTATTCATCATTACCTGGGTCACCGATAGTCTTGCTTTTTTTGCTGGCAATGTTTTCAAAGGCCCCAAACTTGCACCTAAAATTAGCCCCAATAAAACTTGGTCTGGTTCCATCGCAGGACTTCTAGGTGCTGCGCTCATTGGTGGACTTGCACCACTCACTTTAGGATCTGCAACTTTCGCTTCTTTTTCACCAAAACTAATCTTGATAGCCATGCTGATTTCAATTGCCGTTCAAATTGGAGACCTTTTAGAATCCTGGGCAAAACGTCTTTTTGGCGTTAAAGATAGTTCAAATCTTATTCCTGGTCATGGTGGTTTTTTAGATCGTCTTGATGGTTTATTCCTTTCAACACCCCTTTTAGCGCTGATCATCTATTTCTTTAAAGAGGTTTTTACATTTTAATGAAACACCAAACACTTACAATTTTAGGCTCCACAGGATCCATTGGCACGAATACCCTTGATGTCGTACGAGCACACTCAGATAAATTTTCGGTGAAAGTCCTTGTTGCACAAAAAAACGTTCAAAAATTAATCGCACAAGCCAATGAGTTTAATCCAGAACTCATTGTTATCGCTGATGATTCTTATTACCAAGAACTCAAAAACAATCTCAACAATTCCAAAATTGAAATTCTTGCAGGTGCTGCCGCTGTCATTCATGCAGCACAAGTTAAAACTGACATTGTCATGTCAGCCATTACAGGCGCGAATAGTTTACGCCCTACCATGGCTGCAATTAAACGCGCTGCCAAAGTAGCAATAGCAAATAAAGAAGCCCTGGTCTGCGCTGGTCCACTTATCATGGCAGCAGTTCAAAAACATAAAGCAATTCTTATTCCCGTTGATTCTGAACATAGCGCCCTTTTTCAATTGTTTAACCATCATGACAAAGAATTTATCGATAAAGTCATCATCACGGCTTCAGGAGGTCCTTTTCGTACCTTTACACGAGACCAAATGCAGCACGTAACGCCTCAACAAGCTATTAAACATCCTAATTGGTCCATGGGCGTCAAGATTTCAGTCGATTCAGCAACACTCATGAATAAAGGCCTAGAGCTTATTGAAGCTGCTCATCTTTTTGATCTTAACCCTAACCAACTTGACGTTTTAGTTCATCCACAATCTATTGTACACGGCATTGTTCGTTTTAAAGATGGATCCCATATTCTGCAATTTGCGCAACCTGATATGCGCATCCCCATTGCCTATAGTCTAGCTTTTCCTAAACGTTTACCTCCTCCCCTTGAACTTAAACAACCATTATCTCTTTTATCAGATCTTACATTTGAAGAACCGGATTATAAACGTTTTCCTATGTTGAAAACAGCAATAGATGCGATGAAATCTGGACTTAATGCACCAACTTTACTCAATGCCGCCAATGAAATTGCCGTCAATGCGTTCATTGAAGGCAAAATTTCCTTTTTGAAAATGCACGATTTAATTGTAAATGTACTTGAACATATGCCCCAAAGACCATTACACTTAATAGAGGATGTGTTAGAAGAAGATCAAAAAGCGCGACAAGTCGCTTTACAACTTCTTCAAAAACATGCTGCATAACTAGCCATTCTATGGGTAAATTCGTCGTCAGGTCGCAGCGATCGGTACTCATGTACGAAAAAGTACACTCCGTTCCGGTTCTCGCCCTTTCTAGACTTTGCCACATAATCTGGATAATTCCGAACTAATGCCTAAGAAGTTACCTTTTGAAGTAACCACAAAATAAAGTAGGGACAAAATGGCCATTTTAATTAACATCTTAGCTTTTGTTGTTATATTTTCCATTGTTGTTTTTGTCCATGAACTTGGTCATTTCCTCATTGCACGATGGAATGGTGTCAGGGTAGAAGTCTTTGCTATTGGCTTTGGTCCAGAATTATTTGGATATAACAGTTCAACTGGCACAAGATGGAAAGTTTGCGCAATTCCCTTAGGCGGCTATGTCAAAATGTATGGCGACGCCGATGCAACAAGCGCAAGGCCCAAAGCAAAGTTAAGCGATGAGGAAAAGAAAAATTGGTCATTATCAATTTTTTCAAAAAGTGCAGGTCAACGCGCAATTATTGCTCTAGGAGGGCCTATAGGCAATTTTATTTTTGCGATTCTTGTCTTTTTTGCTTTGTTTGAAATTTATGGCAAACCAACACCTTTGCCTATACTTGGTAGCATCACAACAGACAGTGCTGCCGAAAAAGCTGGCCTTAAAATTGGTGATCATGTCCTTGAATTTAATGGTATTCCCCTTGATTCTTTTGAGCAATTATCACAACAAATTAAACTTAATCCAGGCAAAGATATTAAATTAAAACTCAAAAGAAATAATGAAGAAATTGAAATTATTGCAACACCTGAAACACACGAAACAAAAGATCTTGCAGGTACTATTTTAAAAACAGGCATATTAGGCGTTCGACCTGGCGCTGAGCAAAAATGGACAAAAATTGGCCCCATTGATGCTGTGACTGAATCCGTAAAACAGACTTGGTTTGCAGCGACTGGAACGATAGAAGCATTAGGACAGATGATTACGGGCAAAAGAAGCGCTGATGAATTAGGCGGTCCCATCCGTATTTTTCAAATGACAGGACAAGCAGCCCAAGTTGGTATCGCTTCGCTTATCTCTTTCATGGCCATGCTATCCATAGGTCTTGGCGTTATCAATTTATTCCCTATTCCAGCACTCGATGGCGGACAAGTATTATTTTGTGCTGTTGAAGGCATACGTGGCAAACCGCTCAATGAAAAAGCGCAAAACTATGTAACCATTTTTGGTGTACTTATAGTACTTGCTTTAATGATCTTTTCATTTTGGAATGATTTAAAGCATATCAAAGCATTAGAGTGGGTTAGTTCGTTGTTTTAATAGACTCATATCGAAACTCTATTATTTTTGTTGATTAATGGGTCGTTTTTGTACTTAGTGTAGATTCTTTTTAGTATGACATCTCCAATCATGCGTCTTTCAACAACGAGTCTAGAAACAAGTCTGATACAATACTAGGCAAGTGGACAGGTTGCCACCATATCATTACCCATAAGTGTTTCAAGCCATTGATATTTAATATAGTTTTTGAGATAATATTTTCTTTTTAAGACGTATTTTCCATATTATACGTGTAAAAAATCTTAGTTTCCGTCGTTGCGATGAACCGAAGGTGAAGAAGCAATCCAGAAAATAGCTCTTTAAAAGTTATAAATATTGATTTTAAAACTGGATTGCCACACCCCCTACGGGGGTTCGCAACGACGGAACCCTTTGTTTTTCTTTCTAATTCAATTAGTTGCGCTTTAATTCACTATTTTTTAATTTCCGAATTCACGTTCATACTTATGGGTAATGATATGGTTGCCACACGATATTTTCTATATATTACT
>JAUXUR010000078.1 GCA_030680745.1 Alphaproteobacteria bacterium | reverse complement strand
TATACTTTCCATAGGTGTATCCCCAAACTGTTTTAATAATTTTTTTGCGCGTCCATTTAAACGTTTATCTCCTAAATCTATCAAACCATATTCACTTTCAGACCAATTCATGAATAATGCTCCCTAAAAAGAAAACATTGTTGCAAAAATTATATTAAAAATCAATAGGTTGAAACACTTATGGGTAATGATATGGTCGCGGGACGTAGGAAGGAGGCTGGGTAGTTACAAATAATCAAAGCCTGGAATAAAAAATACCTAAAAAATGATGCACTTCATTTCTGAGTTATTTAGGTATAACATAAAAAATAATTAAAATTGTCTGAAAGGAAATATAATGCGTTCAAAAGTTCTTTTTGCAACTTTTCTAACTTTTTTTCTGGGCGCTTGTGCTCAAAATAGCATGCGTAAACCTAATCTGCCGCCATTAAACCCAGAAGCAATCATCGCATTTTACGAGCAGCATCAAGTACTTAAAGATGGAAATGACGCAAAAATTGTTTTGGCTTTTGGAAAATCTGGATTTAACTGGACATCATGGCAAAGTTTGACGCAAAAATTTGATCTTTCTGCAGCTCTAGGCATGCCTTTGAATTTCAAAAGCTTATTTCGTGGCGAACAGATTAGTACTCTTATCGCACAGGGAAATATTAACAATCCCGGCTTGTTAAATTTAATAAGTATTGAAAAAGGCCCAAAAGAAATACCCATGAGCTCTTCATCAAAACTTTCTTTTGGAAATTTAGCACATCCACCTGTTCTACTTCTAAATAATGTTGCTTTTAGTGGTCAACCCTCATGGAAAAACTTTATTGCATCAAAGAAACTCATTGAAAATACAATGCCAAGTTTTCAATCTTTTGTAGAAAATGGGTTGCTTGAAAAAAACAGCGTTCGGAAAGATGATATGGATGTTTTAGATGCCATTCAATTTAATGATAATGCTAAAATTTTAACCTTAAGCATTAACACGTTAAGCAATCGAGATGATCTTTCAAGAGAAAAAAGATATAAATCATTTTATATCAATTCAAAAGATGAAATGACAGATCTGACTTTTGATGAAGATGTACGTTTTGAAGGTGCTTCGACAGGTCTTAATATTCGCTTTTTAGATGCGTTTGAATCTAATGACGATATGATGTTATTTTTCTGGATTTGGGATGGTATTAAAACAGGCTATCGCTTATATCGACCAGGCACAAATACAAAAGTTGATTTCTGGCATTAAGATAGAAACTTCGTCAAAAATACTTTTGTATTAGAATGAAGCACAATTATAAGGATTGTTGACATTCGTCATTGCGAACCTCCGTAGGAGGTGTGGCAATCTAGTTTTAATCGTATAATCACTTGATTGTTTGATGTTTTTTCTGGATTGCCACAGGACCCTTTTTAAATTTGGGTCCCTCGCAATGACGCGACTGGTAGCTAATTTTTTATTATTTAAAATCACTAATTTTTTATATTTTTTAATATGTCGGCACAATTCATTCACCTCGAATATGCCCATCAACAATATTGATTTGACGATCTGTCTGAATGGCAAGCTCTGGGTTATGCGTCACCATAATAATGGTTTTGCCTTCATTTTTGACAAGGTCTTGAAATATTTTAAAGACTTTGTCTCCGTTTTCAGTATCGAGACTACCGGTTGGTTCATCGGCTAAAATAACCATGGGCTCATTAATCAAAGCGCGTGCGATTGCCACACGTTGGCGTTGACCACCTGATAATTGATGTGGGTATTTATAAGCATCTTTGGTGAGCCCTAGACTTTCTAAAACCTTATCTACTCTATCTTTCATTTGGGTTACATTGAGTTTACCTAATCTTTCCATAGGCAATCTTATATTTTCAATGCCACGTAATTCGGGTAATAAAAAATGAAATTGGAAAATAAAACCCAGGGTTTCCAAGCGAATCTGTGCAAGTTCAAGACGTGTTAGGCCTACCATTGATTGGCCTCTGAAATAAAAATCGCCTGAACTTGGCATATCTAATAAACCAAGCATATAAAGGAGAGACGATTTTCCAGAACCTGATGGACCAATGATCGAAATAAATTCGTGTGTATTTACTTTAAACGATATGCCGCGCAGAATAATGGCTTCAACTTCGCCTTCAATAACGCGCGTGATATTCTCCAAACGATACAATTCTTCGTTTTTTTTAACCATCAAGCGGCCCCCCGGATAATATCGACTGGCTTTAAATAAGCAGCTTTTCGTGCAGGTAAATAAGCTGCAAGAACGGCAGATGTTATCGAAACAAAAGCACCAATACTATAATGCCAAAGAGTATATAAAAGATAAAATCCTTCTATCCGAATAAAAGCACCATCTTTTACACTAATCGGCACTTGTTCTAAAGCAAGACAAAGCGAATAACCCAGGCCCCATCCTAAAATAGAGCCAATAATGCCCACTAAAAAACCTTCGACTAAAAATATTTTTTTAATATCTTCCTCAAAAAAACCAATGGATTTTAAAATCGCAATATCACGTGATTTTTCAAAAACAATGGTCGAAATAATATTAAAAATACCCAAACTTGAAACAATTAAAATGGCAATAATTGTTGAATAAGTTACCAAGTTTTGGACTTTAAAAATACTTAAAACATTCACGTTTGATTCTTGCCAAGATTCCGTTCGATAGCCAAATTGATTTTCAATTTGACGCGCAACTATTTCAGCATCATCAACATTTTCAATGCGTAATCGTAAATTGTTGATAACATTTTGACGTCTCAATAAAATTTGGGCTTTTTTAAGCTGCACATAGGTTGTTCTATTATCTTGTGTTGTAAGGCCTGTGCTAAAAATACCTACAATCTTCATACGCAAGATAACACCCTCAGAAGACACAACAGTTACTGTATCATTCATCTTAAGACCGAGTTTTTCAGAAACACCAATGCCAATAATAATACCGTTTTTCTTGACTAATAAATTATCAAGTTTTCCTTTAAAAATATCTTTATCAAGTGTACTTACTTTTTTTTCAGCTTCTGGATCAATACCTGATAAAGCAACGCCCATCGTTTTACTGCCAAAGTTTAAAAATGCTTCACCTTCTAATCCCTTAGTCACAGAAGCTTCTTTCAATTTTTTTAAACTTTGATGAATACGTGCGTGATTCCTAATGCCGCGTTTTTCATCTTTGGGTTTAAGACCTTTTAAATCAAGTGCAGCATTTGGAAACAATGTTTGAAGTGGTTGCAATGGAGGGGTGCGAAACTCATCTTTCACCATAATATGGGGGGTAATATCAATAATTTTCTGAACAAAATAGGCTTGAAAACCTTGCATTAAGGCGGCCATGGCGATAAAAAAACCGACACCAACGGCAACGCCTGCAATCGATACAATCGTTTGTCGTGGACGCCCCATTAAATGTGAAAATGATAGCTTTAAAAGAACATTCATTTTTGTGGCAATTCAACAAAAATAGGGCGAATTTTCTGTTCGTCTTTCAAATCATCTTGAAATTTCAAGATCACTTTATCCCCTAAAACAAGACCATCTTTTACTTCGCTTAATGCGTCGCCTTGAATACCTAATTGAATTTTACGTTTTGAAATTTGATGATTCGCATCCACTATCCATATTTTTTGGGTTTTAAAACTGGAATTTGGAACAAGTAATACATTATCTTTTTGTTCTGTTAAAATATTAATTTCGACTGTCATCCCTAATGAAAAGGGAACTTCTTTCAAAAAACCAATATAAACACGGTAGTTTTTATTTTGACTATTGCCCAAAAGTGTTATGTCTTCAACAATGCCCTCAAAATGCTGTTTAGGATAGGCATCTGCTTTAATAAATACTTTTTGACCTTTTTGTAATTCTGGCAGACTTTCTTCATCAATTTCACCATTAATTCGCAAAAAAGATGGTTCGCCAATCCAATAGATAGGTTTTCCTGTTTGTAAAACTTCGCCAATATCATGTTCACGTCGAATGACAACACCATCTTTAGGCGCTTTCAGTGTATATTCATCAATATTTTTTCTGAAGGATTTAATATCAGCTTTAATTTTTTCATATTGACTTTGTCGATCCTCAAATTTTTCAACTGAGGTAAACTTTTTTTCTATCAACGCCTTTTGACGTTTCACTTCTTGGGTTAAAAACTTTTCTTGAGCGAGCATTGATTCTAAAGTAGCTTTTGCTTGGTCACTATCGAGTTCGACCAACAGATCCCCTTTACGAACAATTTCACCTTCATTTTTATAAAATTTTGTAATACGTCCTTGCACAAGAGAACTAACAATGGTCATGTCACGCGATTCAATAACACCTGTTCCGTAAACAGCTGAAATTGCTTGTCCTTTATAGGTTTCAACGACTTCTATCTTTGGTTGTGTTATATGTAAATATATGTAATATCCACCCCCTAAAATGATTAATAAAACACAAATATATATAAATTTTTTAAACATCGTTTAGATTGAATCCTATATTTAGTTTAGTCTATAATTATTAAGATTTTTTTTTGAAGATAACATAAATATATTTTTCTATCACCATAATTTTGCTTATTTTTATAATTACCTTACCTAAAAATCACCTTTTTGCATACCCATTCATGATAAACAAGCAGATCATTAGCACCTGCTTTATTTATCAACCACTACTACCTATAACAGATTGTAAAAATAGTATTAACGTTGTGTACCCTGCAATTCTTCAAAGATGATTACAATAAGGGTTTCTCATTATAAAAAATCTTGCTAGGATGTTAATAACAATAAAATTTGGGAGGACAGCGTGAAACATTTTCGGATATTTAAGGCCTTGATATTTACAGGGATCACAACTTTTTCATTTCAGGTGAAAGCTGAAGAATATAATAATATTATTTTACATACAGACAAATTTAAGGATGTTGCTCAAAAATTTGTTAATTTTCATAAAGAAGTAGAGGGCGTAAACTCAATTCTTGTATCTGTTGACGAACTTAATAAAAAACCACGTACAAGCACCAAACGTCCACCTCATGATGGATTTGAAAAAACAAAGCCTACTGGTTTTGAAATTAAAAATTATAATTATGAATTAGCGCTTAAAATTGCTGATTATTTGCGTGATTATGGCAATAAAAACAAACTTCATTCTGTTATGATTTTAGGTAATTCAAGTCTTATTCCGCCTTCCTACTTCTTCTATAATGAATATGAAAAAGATTTGCCAGCGCCTTCGAATGTTGTTGAATATACATCATGGATTGGATCTGACCATTATTATGGTGCGCCTGATTTTACGATTAAATACCGTTGGCCCGTTGGTCGCGTTGCGATTGAAACAATTGAGCAAGCAGAACATTACCTAAACAAAGAGAAAAAATTCAAAGAGCAAATTAAAGAAAAACCAAATACAGATTTTGCTTTTGCAGGTGCAAACGTTGTTCATGATTATCGTGTTATGGGTGAAATGTACCGCTTAGCACTTCAAAAAGCTGGTATTTTAACCGGTAATGTTAGTGATTACAATGAAACTGATGGCAATTTGACGAAAGAAAAGTTTTTGCAAGCTTTAGTCAAAGACCCTGCAGAATTCATGATGTTCTTTACGCATGGTATGGGTGAAGGTATTGTCATGAGCGACGAAGGTATGGTGACTGTTAAAGATATTTTAGATTTACCAGAAGCAGATCGTCTTAAAGTTGTTTTCTCGCCATCTTGCCTTAACGCTGGTTTTGACTATGCAAATATAGCTTTACCTTTTGATCCTGCCAACAAAAATTCAGTTGCAGAAGCTTTTGTGATGTCTAATGTAGCCATTGCCTATGTTGGTTCAACACGTTTGGCGCTCGCAAATGTTAAATTTGAAACAGAGAAAAAACATGGTCGCGTTATGATTAAAGACGCGCTTTATATGCCCGGACTACTTCTTGAATTGCTAACAGCTTATAAAGGCGGCAAAACAAGATTGGGTGATGCTTTTAAAGCTGCACATGATGAATATTCAAAAAAAACATATGGCATCGATGGTGTTGATGTTGATAAAGATTTTACGGCACTCATGAAAGTTGAGCCAGGTGCACGTGCTATGTATGCAGCCTATGCATTGATTGGTGACCCTGTTATTTCTTTGTCTCCATTAAAAACTGCTGAAGAAAGCAAGCATACTGGTCTTGAAATTCTCAATACGCATTTTACGGAAGAAATGCGTTCTTATATGAGCATTCCTGGATTTACACCTTCGAAAAATGTTTTATCAACCAATCTTATTGTTAAAATTGGTCATGGGAATAAAGAACTTCCCATTCCTATCAATTACAAAATTATTGATGCTAAAAATTCAGCGATTGTAAAAGCTGGTGAGCTTAAACCAGGACATGTGCTTGATTTTAAGCCCGTTGCTGATAAGCTAACTTTCTTACTTCAATCTTGGACAACGCCAAGCGATATGACCTGGCAATATTTCTTCGTAGAAAAAGCTGATAATGCTGATCCAGAAATTGTTGCTCAACGTGCTAAAGCTGAAGAAAAACCGCACCGTCCTTTAAGTGCTGGCGCTGCAGTTTTACCGCATTAATTTGACTTAAGATGGCTCTTCCTATCATTGAAAGTGGTAGGAAGAACATTTTAAACTTATTTCACTATATAACCAATCTACCGGACAATTTTTATTTTTATGATAGAAATTCGTGCCATACACCTTTGTTTTCCTGGACACGTTGAACCGAAGCTTCATACGTAGATCCAGGATCCAGAAAGAACTACATGCTCGAAAGAGCATGACTCTATTATATAAAAACATGTCATGATCTTTGATCATGCTTTTTAACTGGACCCTGAATCCTACTCGAAGCTTCGCTTCTCGCCTGTTCAGGGAAACAACTGGGTATTTGATAGGTTTCGACCCCTAATTAAATTTTTGTCCCGTAGATTACTATATAACACCCATCGCACTACATTCTCTATTCACGCATAAAGTTAATGACTGAGGCCTATTAACATAGGTTAATTTCTTACTTAACAAGTGTAAAATATTATAAATAAAAATACATTATTTTAATATTGTTGCTGTATATTATTCAACTTTACAGCTTGTTTTTTACTGAAATACTACTTAGAATTTATGATAAGGGAGAAAAAAAATGGTCGGTCTTATTCAAAAAATTCTTGTCGATATGATAAAAGATATTACAAATGAAGAAACTTTAAATGAAATAAAAAAATTAGCAAATATTCCTTTAGACAGAGAATTTCAAATAAATATTGTGTATTCCGATGAAGAATGGCAAAAACTTTTTAAAGCAACGCTCAGCGTATTAAAAATTACAGATGAACAAGCAGATGAAACCTATGCTAAGTATTTTTTAAAAGATTCGCTTGAACGCTTCCCTACTTGGTTTCAAATGTCAAAGAATTCTTACGAATTTTTGCTCATTCAACCAACCATTCATAATTGCTTTGCAACAGGTGTCGCAGATCAAAAACATCGTGATGCTATTAATGATAAATTTAAAGTTGAAAAATTCCCAGGAAAAATAATAACACATTATAAATCTTCCAATAATCATTGCGGCCTATATATTAAGCTCGCACAAGAGGTAATTAATCACTACAAAGATGACGCTATTATTGAAGAAAAAAAATGTATGAAATCCGGTGGAGATGAATGCGAAATCCATGTCCAATGGTCTGGTTTGGCAGCTTAAACAATGAATCAACTCAATGAATATAACAATTTCCGTCAGGAAATAGAAAGAATCGCTGATCAATTATGTTTAGCAGTTAAGGGTACTTTTGATTTTTCAGTCGAAGTTACAACAAGCGATCAAATTATTCAAAAGCTTTGTATGCTCATGAATTTTACAATTGATGCAGCACGACGTTCCTTATCAGAAATGAATATTCAAAATTCAAAATTAACAGAATTAGATAAGCTTAAATCGGATTTTATGGCCAATGTTAGTCATGAGCTTAGAACGCCTTTAACACTCATTTTAGGGCCTTTAGAAGGTTTAATCTCTGACAAAGATTCTATTCCACTTGCACATCAAGACAATCTTTTTCGAATTCACAGAAATGCCTATCGGCTTTACGGTCTTGTAAATGATTTGCTTGATTTTACTAAATTAGAAGCTGGAAAATATATTCTTAGCGAAGAAGTCATTGATTTAAATCGTCATATTAAAGACATTGTTAATGATGCTCAAGGCCTTGCTGGTGAACGAAAATTAAGCCTTACATTCACACCTTTTCCTGATCTACCCCTTATGATGTTAGATCGAAAAATAATCGATAAAATCACATTTAACCTCTTAAGTAATGCTTTAAAATTTACACCTGCTGGCGGACACATTAATGTTCAGCTTTTAAGGGATTGTGATTGTGTCGACATTATTGTGACTGATACGGGCATTGGTATACCTACGGAACAAATTTCCAAGCTTTTTGAACGATTCTATCAAGTTGATTCGTCCAGTACACGTACACATGAAGGGACTGGCATTGGTCTTGCTATGATAAATCAATTTACACAATTGATGGATGGCAAAATTGTAGTTGCTAGTGAAGAAGGTAAGGGATCGAAATTTAAAATATGCATTCCCTTTAAAGCTGTTCCCGAAAACAAAAAAAATCAACCGGAAGAAGAATATAAAGAAAAAATAAGCTCTTTCAAAGTTTCCTTGTCAAAAATGGAAATGAAAAGTGAAATAAAATTTACTGATATTGAAAAATTAAATATAAAAGGAGATCTACCTTTAATTCTTTTAGCTGATGATAATCCAGACGTTAGATCTTATATAGTTTCATTGATCCAGGATTCTTACGAAATCATTGAAGTTGAAAACGGAAAACTTGCACTTGAAGCTATTTATAAATTCAGCCCTCAAGTCATTTTATCCGATGTTATGATGCCAGAAATAAATGGATTCGAATTAACCGCTAAAATAAAATCAGATCCTAAAGTTAAAAATATTCCAATTATTCTTATTACAGCAAAAGCAGGTAAAGAAGCTGTTGTTGATAGTTTTCAAGTTGGTGCGGATGATTATTTATCTAAACCTTTTTCAGCAGAAGAATTAAAAGCGCGTATTGGCGCAGCATTAAGAAATAGGCAAGATTATTTAAAAATTGAAGAATTAAACATTCAATTAAATAAAACAATAAATGAGCTTTCAAATTCTAAATCATATTTAGAATCATCAAATAAAGAATTAGAAGAGGAAATAGTATTACGCAAAATACTTGAAGAAAAAAACTCAAAATTAAACAGTGAATTAGTAATTGCGGCGCGTCATGCTGGTATGGCAGATATTGCAGCAAGCGTATTACATAATATTGGTAATGCACTCAATAGTGTAACTACTTCCACAACTTTTATTGGCCAAAGAATTTCAACTTCAAAAACATCAAATTTAATTGAAATTTCTAAATTACTTGAGCAACATGAATCAGACATGGCGGCTTTTATAACAAATGATCCTCAAGGGCAACGTATACCCAAATATATAACAAAATTAGCTGAAATGTGGAAAACTGATAAGGAATATCTAACAGACGAAATAAATAATATTCAAAAGGGTATTACACATATCAAGGAAATTATTAACAAACAAAACTCACTCAGCAAAGTTTTAGGTGTGAATAATGCAATAATAGTACCAAGTTTAATTGAAGACGCCTTAATTCTTAATAAAACGATCTACTCAAATATCAATATTAGCATTAAACGAGATTTTAACCCTATCAAAGAGGTTGTTAATGATCGCGTTAAATTACTTCAAATTCTTGTAAATTTAATTAAAAATGGCATTGAATCTATTCTAGAAAAAAACCCTGAACATAAAGAAATAATATTATCAATCCGAGAAAAAAACAATACCCATTTTGACATTCAATTGTGTGACAATGGGGTTGGTATTGGGAAAGAAAACCTTGAAAAAATATTTTCCTTTGGATTTACAACAAAAAAGGAAGGTCATGGATTTGGACTTCATTCAAGCGCTATTTCAATCCAAGACATGGGCGGCAATCTTTCTGTAACGAGTGACGGGTTAGGAAAAGGCGCAACATTTTCAATAACATTACCATATCAACCCTCAAAAAAAGAAGATCGCAAAAATGAGTAATGATAATTTAAAACGCATTTTAATTATTGATGACAATCCTAGCATTCATACGGATTTTCGTAAAATATTAGAATCAGTTGGTCATAATGATGCCTTTGATGAAGATGAAGCTTTGTTATTTAACAAAACAGCCGAATCTGATATTGGCGTTAAATTAAATTATCATATTGATTCAGCCTATCAAGGAAAAGAAGCCCTTGAGCTTGTTCAAAAGTCTGTTAAAACAAACGAGCCTTATAGTCTTGCTTTTGTTGATATTCTCATGCCTCCTGGCTGGAACGGTATTGAAACAATTAAAGAAATGTGGAAAGTTGACCGTAATATTCAAATCGTTATTTGTTCAGCGCATTCTGATTATTCCTGGGAAGATATTCAAAATGAATTAGGGACATCAGAAGATTTTTTAATATTAAAAAAACCTTTTGAAGTGATAGAAATTTGTCAGTTGGCAACTGCTCTTACTCAAAAATGGGATCTTAAAAAACAAGTTCAATATCAAATTGATAATTTACAACACCTTGTTAAAGAACGCACAAGAGATTTAGAATTATCATTATCACTTGTGCATGCAACAATTGAATCAACAAGCGAAGGCATTCTTGTTGTAAGTCATGATCAAAAAATTGTGTTGTATAATCAAAAATATTTAGATTTATGGTCAATTCCAAAATGGATGATTGAATCAAGTGATTCGGCTTTAATTTTTAAAAAAATGGCTGAACAGATGATCGATTCAACAATTTTTTTACAAACAATGTCAGAATTAAGTAAACATAATGACATTGTGAATTTCAAAGAATTAATGCTTAAGTCTAATAAATCATTAGAATTTTATAGACATCCCCAATATTTAAACAATGAAATTGTTGGCACCGTTTGTAGTTTTAGAGACGTAACAGGTCATAAAGTTCTAGAGGAGCAACTTTTATATCAAGCAACACATGACAGCCTAACAGATCTAACCAATCGCGTATTGCTTTATGATCGCGTTCAACAAGCAACTGAACATGCTAAACGATATGGTATGTTTGTTGGTTTTATTATTTTCGATCTAGATAATTTTAAACATGTCAATGATTCCTATGGTCATAATGTAGGGGATACACTTTTAATTGAAGTGTCGAAAAGATTAACAAGTAATGTGCGTAAAGTCGATACCGTCACACGTTTGGGCGGCGATGAATTCGTTGTTCTTTTTGCACCCCAACCGAATTTAGAAGATATAGAGCAAACTGTCGAAAAGCTTTTTTCTATCTTTGCAGCACCTTACAATATCATGTCTCATGAATTAACGGCAACCGTCAGTATGGGGGTAAGCGTATATCCCAGAGATGGCGAAGATTATAACACCTTGCTCAAACAAGCAGATATTGCATTATACCGCTCAAAAGAATTAGGCCGTAATAATTTTCAGTTTTTCCAACCTGAGTTTTGTGAAAATGCTATTCAAAACGCCCAATTAGCAGCTGATCTACATACTGCGTTGGAAAAAAATGAACTCTTTTTAAATTATCAACCTTTGGTCGATTTAAAAACAACTAAAATGATTGGCGCTGAAGCCTTAATACGCTGGGAACACCCGACATTGGGATTGATTGAACCCAGTGTTATTATTTCCCTTGCTGAAAAAAACGGCCTGATCATTCCCATTGGAAATTGGGTTTTGCAGACGGCTTGCGCTCAAAATAAAATTTGGCAAGAAATATATGGAAGTGAATTACGCATTGCCGTTAATATATCAGGTCATCAATTCCAACAAAAGAATTTCGTGGAAACCATTCGTAATGTTCTTAAGACGACAGGCCTTAAACCCAGTTCTTTAGAGTTAGAGTTAACAGAAGGTATTGTCATAGCAAATACAGCTGAGTTTATTGAAAAAATGACAGAATTAAAAAAACTTGGGGTTCAATTATCCCTTGATGATTTCGGAACAGGGTATTCAAATTTGGGTTACCTTAAATATTTCCCTTTTGATAAAGTAAAAATTGATAAGGTTTTTATAGATGAGATTACATCAGGCAGAAATGATGATTGCATTGTTGAAGCAATTATAAGCATGTCTAAAAAAATGGGATTAACTGTTTTAGCTGAAGGCGTTGAAAAAGACGAACAAGTTAAATATTTACTTAAGAATCATAGTGATCAAGTGCAAGGATATTACTTTAGCAAACCACTTAATGCGAATGATTGTACTGAATTTCTAAAAAATAGCGCTTCAAAAGAAGAAATTGAAATAAAGATTGCATCCTAATTTTCAAAAAGAAAGATACCGTGTTTTCGCTTTGATTAAGGGAAGAAATGTGACACGACATAACGTCATGAGCGGCCATGATCATTTCTGGATGGATCCGCATTCGAGCTCTTTGGGCTCATAGGTCCAGGAAACAATTGAGCAGAAACAATCTACGGGACAAAAAATTAAATTACTTCGGTTTCACCTCTCCCCTTGTGGGAGAGGTCGGCGCGTAGCGACGGGTGAGGGGTATCTAAAGCGTTTACAAAGAGCAACACCATCATGCCATAATCTAAGCATTGCCAAACAAATACGCATCTCTCCAAAATTGTAAAATACCCCTCACCCGCTCCCTTTGGTCGCGACCTCTCCCACAAGGGGAGAGGTGAAAAATACCCTTCTTTTGGAGGGCTTTTGATAAAAAATTGTTTTCACTTCTTAGAAATAAGTTGCGGCGTGTAAAAGCAAGATAATTGAAAAATGAGCTTAATTTCATTTTTTGTCCGGTAGATTGATTGGAAATAAACTTGCCCCTAGAGTGAGATCAATCTCACTTAAACAAATCTTTTAATTTATCAAAAAAACCAATTGATTCTGGACTTGTTGATTTTTCCATGTCCAATTCTTTGAATTCTTCTAATAATTCGCGTTGTCTTTTGGTTAAATTGACAGGCGTTTCAACCATCACATCCACATATAAATCACCACGCATCTGCGTGTTCAATATGGGCATGCCTTTATTTTTAAGCCGATATTGACGGCCTGATTGCGCGCCCGGTTCAATCGAAAGCGTTGACATAGTACTATCAATAGTAGGTACATCGATAGTGCCACCCAAAGCTGCAAGCGTCATACGAATGGGTAATTTGTAATAAAGATCCGCATGATTACGTTGAAAAATAGGATGTGTTTCAATAGAAATGAAAACATAAAGATCGCCTGATGGACCACCATTCAAACCTGCTTCGCCCTCATTTTTAAGACGTAATCTTGTGCCTTCTTCAATCCCTGCAGGAATCGATACTTTAAGGTTTTTGTTTTCTTTAACTGCACCTTTGCCGCGACAAGGTTTACATGGTTTTTCAATTGTTTGCCCCCTGCCCGCGCAGCTAGGACATGTTTTTTCAATGGTAAAGAAGCCTTGTTGAGCGCGCACTTTACCATGACCTTGACACATTGAGCAGGTGATAGGTTTTGTACCTTCTGCAGCGCCGCTACCTTTACACGTTTTGCAATTGACTTTGGTTGGTATTGTTAAATTTTCTTCACGACCTTTAAAAGCTTCTTCTAAGCTAATCGAAAGATCATAGCGAAGATCCGCCCCTTTACGCTGTGACGAAGAAGAGCGTCCACGTTGATTGCCGCCACCCATCACTTCAGAGAAAAAATCCTGGAAAATATCTGAAAAACCGCCGCCACCAAAATGAAAACTAAATCCATCTTGATCAGCGCCGGCATTATTTTGTCCACCGTTTTTAAAAGCTTGATGGCCAAAATGATCATATTGAGCACGTTTTTGATCGTCTTTTAAAACTTCATAGGCCTCGTTTATTTCTTTAAACTTGGTTTCAGCAGTTTTATCGTTTTGGTTACGATCAGGGTGATATTGCATTGCAAGTTTCCTGTAAGCACGTTTGATATCCTCTAAACCTGCTTTTTGTGAAACACCTAATAATTCATAATAATCACGTTCTTGCATTGCAATATCCATATTTTAAATATTAACTACCCAATATATGAGGCAAAGTCTAGAAAGGGCGAGAACCGGAACGGAATGTACCTTTTTGTACATGAGTACCGGAAGTGCAGGCCTGACAACGAATTTGCTCATAGAGTGGGTAGTTTTTTAGTTACTTCGATGATTTATTCTTATCGTTAACTTCTTCAAAATCAGCGTCAACAACACCTTCATCAGCCGGTTTCTGTGCATGATCATCGCCAGCAGCATGTCCGCCAGGTCCTTGTTGTTCGCCTTGACCCGCTTTATACATCGCTTCGCCTAATTTCATCGTCACTTGATTCAAAGCTTCTGTTTTAGCTTGGATCACGCTTGGATTTTCAGACTCACGCGCTGTTTTAAGATCGTTAATAGCTGCTTCAATCGCTTGACGTTCCTCTGGTGATACTTTCTCACCAAATTCTTTCAGGCTTTTATCAGCACTATGAAGAACCATATCGGCTTGATTACGTAAATCAACCAATTCACGACGTTTTTTATCTTCATCAGCATGTGATTCAGCATCTTTAACCATACGATCAATATCTTCGTCGGTTAAACCGCCAGATGCTTGAATACGGATTTGATGCTCTTTATTCGTTGCTTTGTCTTTTGCAGACACATGGACGATACCATTGGCATCAATATCAAACGTTACCTCAACTTGTGGCATGCCGCGTGGTGCTGGCGCAATACCCACCAAATCAAATTGACCTAACAATTTATTGTCAGAAGTCATTTGACGTTCGCCTTGGAAAACGCGAATCGTCACAGCTGTTTGATTATCATCAGCCGTTGAAAAAACTTGGCTTTTTTTCGTTGGAATTGTTGTATTACGGTCAATAAGACGTGTAAACACACCGCCTAATGTTTCAATCCCTAAGGATAAAGGTGTTACATCGAGTAATAGAACATCTTTAACGTCACCTTGAAGAACACCAGCTTGAATCGCCGCACCCATGGCAACAACTTCATCAGGATTTACACCACGATGCGGTTCTTTACCAAAAAATGCTTTAACTGTTTCAAGAACTTTAGGCATACGGGTCATCCCGCCAACCATAATCACTTCTTCAATTTCGCTTGCTGTAACGCCAGCATCTTTCAAGGCTGCTTTACAAGGTGCAATGGTACGTTGGATCAAGTTTTCGACAAGATTTTCTAATTTTGCGCGTGTCAATTTGATCATTAAATGTTTTGGACCACTTTGATCTGCTGTAATAAAGGGTAAATTGACTTCAGTCTGAACAGCATTTGAAAGCTCAATCTTTGCTTTTTCAGCAGCTTCTTTAAGACGTTGTAATGCTAAACGATCTTTACGAAGGTCAACACCTTGCTCTTTAAGGAATTCATCAGCGAGATAATCAATAATTGCCGAATCAAAATCTTCACCACCCAAGAATGTATCACCATTGGTGGATTTAACTTCGAAAACACCATCGCCAATTTCAAGAATGGACACGTCAAATGTACCACCACCAAGATCATAAACGGCGATCAGACCATTGCCTTTTTTCTCTAACCCATAAGCGAGTGCGGCGGCTGTTGGCTCGTTAATAATACGCATAACTTCAAGACCAGCGATGCGTCCTGCATCTTTTGTCGCTTGGCGTTGCGCGTCATTAAAATAAGCAGGCACGGTAATAACCGCTTGCGTTACTTTTTCGCCTAAATAATTTTCAGCCGTTTCCTTCATTTTTTGAAGGGTAAAAGCACTGATTTCACTGGGTGAATATTTTTTGTCTTGAGCATCAACCCAAGCATCGCCATTATCACCTTGAACGATACGATAAGGAACGAGGCCTTTATCTTTTTCCGTTAAGGGATCGGTGTAAGAACGACCGATAAGGCGCTTAATTGCAAAAATTGTGTTTTCTGGATTGGTTACAGCTTGTCTTTTAGCGGATTGGCCGACAAGACGCTCGCCATCTTTGGCAAAAGCAACAATAGATGGCGTTGTACGCGCACCTTCGCTATTTTCAATAACTTTTGGGGTTTTCCCCTCCATGACTGAAACACATGAATTTGTCGTGCCTAAGTCAATTCCAATAATCTTACTCATTGTGTCCCTCGTTTATTTTGGTCAACAAAAATGCATAAATAACTTTTAATTCTACGCTGCTATAAGCTATATAGGTATCAGTTTAGAAGGGTTCAACACCCTTGTGGAGAAAACAGAAAAAAGAAGGATTAATTTATGACCCCATTCAAAAAAATAGGGCTCGTTTTACTAGCATTATTAAACATTTCCAATACATTGAACGCTGATCTTAAGATTTTAAATCGTGGCAATTGCGTTGAACCTGCAACTTTAGATGTCAATAAAGCATGCGATGTTTCAACTTGCGCTATTATGCGCGATACATATGAAACGCTTGTGATTATGGGTCCAGATGGCGGCCCCATCCCTGCTGCTGCTAAAAGTTGGGATGTAAGTCCTGATGGCAAAACCTATGTTTTTCATTTACATCAAAATGCTAAATGGTCCAATGGAGAACCCTTAACCGCACAAGATTTTGTCTATTCTTTCCAAAGGCTTGCAGACCCTGAAACAGCATCGCCTTACGGCAATCATCTTTACGCCATCCAAAACGCACATGAAATCGTCACAGGCAAACTCAAAAAAGATGCTTTAGGTGTTAAAGCCTTAGATGCACATCGTTTTGAAGTGACATTAAATGCGCCAACGCCTCATTTTCTAGCACTTATGGTTCATACGTGTTTTTCACCACTCCATCAAAAATCTCTTGAAGCTGATAAAGCGAATTTTACAAAACCAGGCAATCTTGTATCAAATGGGGCCTTTAAACTTGAAAAATGGATACCTAATTCCATTGTAACCCTCGTTAAAAATGAGCATTATTGGGATCATGAAAAAGTTAAATTGGATCAAGAAAATTTTTATCCATTAACAGGTGAAACAGAATTAAACACATATCGCGCTGGTCAATTAGACATGACAGATAAAGTGCCAGATGAAAAGATGACTTTCGTACGTAATGATCCTGTTTTATCAAAAGAATTAAGCATTGTTCCTTATTTTTCGATTGCTTATTTAGGATATAACCTTACAAAACCACCTTTCAAAGATAATATAAAATTACGACAAGCGCTTAGCCTTGCGGTTGATCGTGAAATATTAACTAAAAATATCTTAAATGCAGAAGAAAAGCCTAATTATTCTTATGTATATCCTCATACACGTAACAACAAGCCTTATTATCTCGATTTCAAATCAATGCCGAAGGAAGAACGTATTAAAGAAGCACGTAGGCTTTATGCAGAAGCTGGTTATTCTAAGGAAAAACCTCTTGAAGTTGAAATTAGCTATAATACGGATGATAATCGTAAAAAAATTGTAACGGCGATTGCTAAAATGTTGGAAGAAACATTAGGCGTGAAAGTAAAAATGACCAATACAGAATGGAAAGTTTACTTAGATAATCGCAAAAAGAAAGAGACCCAAATTTATTTTGCTCGTCTTGTAGGCCTATACAATGATCCACATACTTTTGCTGAATGTATGTTGAGTGATTCTGGCATGAATGATACAGGATTCAATTGTCCTGAATATGATGCTTTGGTTCAAAAGGCAGCACATGAGCCCGATATGGAAAAAAGAATGGATTTACACCATGCAGCTGAAAAAACATTGGTTGATACACATGCAATGATGCCACTTTATAATTTTACACTTCCACAACTTATCAAACCTTATGTAAAAGGCTATAAACCCAATTTAATGGGACTTATTTATGGCAAAGATATTTGGATTGAGAAATAAGTAACACGGAAAATGAGGGTTAGATGCCCTCATTTTATTTCTTAGAAAAAAAATAAGTCAATTCTCAAAAAAACTTTCTATTTCTTTCATTTCATGCATATCCCCATTGCAATGTAGGATAACATCGCAACCGGCTTCTAACGCTTTTTGAGTACGTGTTTTAAAATCACCTTTAAGCGCTTTCATCGAAAGGTCATCCGTTAATAAAAGACCTTTAAAACCAATTTCTTCACGGATAATTTTTTGAATTACATCAATCGATTGGGTGGCGGGATTATGTGCATCGATTGCCTCATAAACGATATGGGCGCTCATGCCCCAAATATCAGGATAAAGTTTAGAAATTTTTTGGAAAGGTAAAAAATCAGTTGCTCTAAGGTCATTTAAACTTGCCGAAACAACAGGCAAATCCTCATGACTATCAAAAGTTGCGCGACCATGCCCTGGCAAATGTTTAATAACAGGTTTAATACCTGCTTTTAAATAGCCTTCAATATAAGCTTTACCTAATTCAAAAACAATTTCAGGATCACTTGAAAAAGCACGATCCCCAATAGCTTTATGCGTATATTCTGTTAAAACATCTAAAAGAGGGGAACAATTTACATTAATACCTAACTCTTTCAGCATAATGCCAATTTTATACGCATTTTCAAATGCTTGTTCGCAAGCAATTATAGGCGTTTCTGCCCATTTTTGCCCAAATTGATATTGGGGTGGAAAATCAGGCCATTCTTTTCCTTTTAAACGCGCAACGCGGCCGCCTTCTTGATCAATTAAAATAGGCAAATCATCGCGCAAGACTGTTTCTTTTAAATGCTCAATAAGGCAGGCAAGCTGAAGTGGATCTTCACAATTTCGTTTAAATAAAATAAAGCCAAAGGGATTACATTCTTTAAAAAAAACAAATTCGTCTTGCGTTAATTCAGTGCCTAAACATCCAAAAATGACAGGACGAATCGTGTTCATGGCTTCACTATAAAACAAGCTTGCTTTAATTTTTTAAGCATCTCGTTTATTTTTTCAGCTTCAGCTTGAGGCATACCTGTTGTTTGAATCCGATAAAAAATTCCTTTTGGGCCTAAATCTACATTTTTGGCAATTAGATCACAATTTTTAAAAATGTCAGGATATGCTTTTCTGAGGCGTCCGATTTCTTTTTGCGCTTCTTGCGCCGTTTTAACAGCACCTAATTGTAAGCGAATATTTGCTGAAGTTGTTTGAGTATTTTTGGGCACTATTTTTACAGCAGGAACTATTACAGGTAAATCTTGCACTATTTCTTTTTTTTCTATAATGACTTCTTTTGGTTCAGCAATTTTAGGTTTTTCTTGCGGGATAAATTCAGCAAGCTTATCATCAAAACTTTTCTTTTCAGCAATAATAGGTGCTTCAATTTCGGGTTTTTCGTCTGGCATTATTTCAGGTTGTTGTAATGCTTCCTGAATAGGCTGCGTTTTAACAATGCTTTCAATGTTGCGTTCTGCAGCATTTGCTTCTTCGCGTAATTGCTCAAGATTTTGGGATGCATTATCTTCAATTGGTTCTTCCACTGATTGAGCCAATAAAGGCACTTCAGGTGCTGGAAGTAAATGTTCTACTTTACGCTCTCGATTTTCAGGTGATGTCACCATATCATATACATGTCTGTTTTGATGAGGTATTTTCATGCCACCTGGTTCGTCAGGTTTCATTTTGATAGGCGCATCGTCGGCTGCAATATGAGGCGCAAATTCATCACTTGCTGTGTCATAACCACGCATGTAGGAATACCAACCCATGGTTATTGCACCACCAAATAGAGCGCCACAAATGATAATTAAAAACAACCAACGAAAACGTGATTTGCGTTTTTTAGGCGGCTTTGTTGGTTTTGGGGGCTTAGACGTAGGTGTTCTAAAATTAAGATCAGCAAAAAGAACATTGTCATTAAGATCACGATTTTTAGTCATATATTTAACTCGTCCAATACCTTCATGCCTATTCTTGCAAGATGATGATCGATTGTTATCTTAACGATCGTCAGAATAGCTAAATTTAAATTCGTTTTTGTCATATCACGTTCATCGATAAAGCGCAATCTTGTACCTGTATTTTGCTGCCAAGCAATGTTGAATATGAAGGAAATTTTTTTAAGCGCTTTTTTAATTTCATTATGATTTTCAAGTAATGTCGATTGATCGAGCAATAAATGAATCAATAAAAAACGCATAATGGGCATAAGATTTGTTAATGTTAAAATTTGATAAGGCGAAATATATCCAATTGAAATTGCCTCTTTAAAAATAGAGCAGCAACGTGCATAACAATATTGAATATCAAAATCATCGATTTCAGGTGCTGCATAATCTTTAGGTTGAGACATACAAGGTACATTCAGCATACTTAATAAAACATCATCTTTTATACGGATGTTTAAAAATCCTTTTTCATCATAGACATAGGACGAGACCCACGATAATAATGATAATTTTTTAAGCTGCTGAGGTGATATATTTGCTAAGTGAATAAAAACATCCCCTAAAACAGGATCTTTAGGTTGAAAAATTTTTGTGACTTCTTTTTCAAAACAAGATGTTAGATCACATAATAGATTTGAAAGCATTATAAGAAGCCCGTCATTGCGAGAATAACCGAGCGTTTACGCAAGGTTGTGCGTGGCAATCCACATTTTTATCTATCGCAGGACTTAAGTATAGATTGCCACAAACGCCTTCGTGCAAGCACTTAGGCATTTTCGCAATGACGGATTTTTGGTATTGTATTTTTAAATCTCCGGGCATCGATAGTGGACCAGAGTTGATAGACTTGAGATTCAGACAAGGCGCAACAAGCGAAGTGTATTCTTTATACATGAGCGCGGTGCAACGCAGTATCAATCCAAGCCTATCAACTATGATGGGTGGTATAGGTTATAGATACGCTGATGCTCCTCTATCGCATAACGATCAGTCATCCCTGCAATATAATCAACAACAATACGGGCTGTTTCTGGCTCTTTAGGGCCTTTTGTTTTGTGGTACCATTCTGTTGGCAAACATTTGGGCTGTTCAAGGAAAAGTTTAAATAGATCTTGTAATATTTCTTTACCTTTTACCCAACGCCTTAGAACTTTATAATGATTATACATAGATTCATGCATGAATTTACGAATTTTAACCTCAAAATCTCCAAGGTGATTTGAAAAACCTGCAATTGGATGATCTAAATTACGTATATCGTCAATATTACGTACACCCGATTTTGTTAACCGTTGACGTGTTTCTGTGTAAGCATCACGTATTAAAATTTGAGATAATTGACGCACACATTCGTAAATAAGACGAGATGTATCAAGGTTGGGATATTTATGTTCTTTTTCTTTAAAAATATCACCAATCAACGGAATTTCTTTGATATCAGCAATACTGAAAAGACCCGCTTTCAAACCATCATCAATATCATGACAATGATAGGCTATATCATCAGCTAAAGCTGCAATCTGCGCTTCAGCGCTGGGAAAAGTATGCAATGCTAAATCATAATTTTTATTATATTGTTCGATAGTTTTTGGAATATTGTCGATAATAGGACCATTATGTTTGACGACACCTTCTAAAGTTTCCCAACTTAGATTTAAGCCGTCAAATTCAGCATAGCGTTTTTCAAGCATTGTAAGGACGCGAAAAGTTTGGTCATTATGATTGAAGCCGCCAAAAGGTGCATAGACTTCATGTAGAGCCGCTTCGCCAGCATGACCAAAAGGGGAATGGCCTAAATCATGTGCGAGCGCTAATGCTTCTGCTAAATCCTCATTTAACTTCAAAAGCCGTGCGAGCGTTCGTGCGTTTTGGGCAACTTCCAATGAATGGGTGAGTCTTGTACGATAATGATCACCCTCATGGCTTACAAATACTTGTGTTTTATGTTTTAAACGACGAAATGCTACAGAATGTATAATACGTTCACGATCACGTTGATAATGTGATCTTAAAGGACATGGTGCTTCTGGATAATTGCGACCACGGCTTTGAATCGCATGGATGGCGTAAGGCGCTAAAATTGTATCGTGATCAGATGTAAGAGAAGGAAATTCCATTTTGGCCAATAAAGTCATCTTATCCATCCTTTGATATATTGCCGAATTTTCAGTATACAGAATTTCTACCAAAAGTTGCAAGAAAGCCCTTCAATTTTATTATCAATTTCAATAAGGGGCTTTTTAGGATTCTTATCACTCATAACAAGAAGCATATTTTTGAAAAATTAATATATTTAAATAATTACAACAATAAATATCTAATAATTAGCTTTTTATTTATAAATAAAATTTATATTAATTTAATTACAAATAAAATACAAACTTATAAAAATTAATAAAATAGTGTTAATAAAAACAATTTTATTGACATTTATGTATTTTTTAATTATTTTTTATTAAAATTAAATTAAGAAAGGATTAATCTATGATCAAAAAACTTCTTTTTATTACCACCCTCTATATATTTTCGTCCAACGCATTTTCTGCACTTTATGACGATCAAGAATTAAACGATGGTGGAAGCTCTTCACAAAGCCCTGTGCTTTTCGATACAAGTTCATTTGGTTTTGAAAAATTAAAAGAATTTATAAAACTAAAAAATAACAAAAAAGCAAAAGCCAAAATTAAAACAATTGAAGATCAAAATGCCGCAAGAATAAAACAGGCTTTAGGATTGCGTCTACAAAAGAAAAATGAAGAAGCTGAAAACCTTTTTAAAGAGGGTGCTGCAGAGGGATGTCCGTCTGCCATGTATTGGCTCGGCCTTATTGACGAAGAAAGCGGACAAGACAATCAAGCTTTTTCTTGGTATATGCTTTCATTTTTAAACTATATAGCACGCAGCGATATTATAGGTGCTGGATTTAAGAAATCAGAAGCTGCTTTGAATAAAATCAATAAACTTTTAGAAAAAAACGATTTTTGTCAAACAAGGAAAAAATTTTATTTAAATCTAACAGATCAACTGCAATCTTCTATTAACAAATATTCGTTTTCAAATGGTTTTGTGAGACATACTTTTGCTCTTATTTTTAACAATCATTTTTGTAAAAATTTTCCGCGCGATCAAAAGCTCACGACTTTTGTGATGAGTTTGATTCAATGGAATGCTCAAAGCATAAAGACAGATCAAACGGAATCTGTCCCACAAGAATGTCTTAGCCTTATCGGATCAAAATTTTTTGACCTGGAAGGATATCCTGAAGCAGCTTATTGCTTTCGACTTACAAAATCAAATAGGGCCTTATCCTATTTAGGGTATCTCATTGCTGAAAAAAAATGCAATTATGATGAGAACAACAAATTAATACTAAAAAAGAATCGCAATAAAATAGCCTCCACTCTTTTATCTAAAGCCAATGATAGCTTCATATCTATTTATTTAGCCGACGGTATTATGCATGGAAAATTTCTTTTTAATTGCAATGGTCAAAAAATTGCACTAAATGAAAAAGACCAGATTGCAGCTGATTTATTATGGAAATATGAAGACAATATCGCAGCGAAGTTGGTTCTTGCAAATATAGTTTTAAATAGAGAAAACCTAAAAAATGCGGAAGGGGAAATCATGTCTTCCGCAATACGTTACGAATACGCCGCAAATCTCTTAAGACAAATTCAAACGCCTTCTGCAAAAGCGCGTTTAGGCAATTTAATACGCTTTAGCGATACAAACAAAGATCTTTTTGGAAACGAATTTGAGGAACATCGTCGCGCTGAAATCGCAGCTGAACTCTTCCGAGAAAGTAAAACGCCAGATGCCTGTTGTAATCTTGGAGAAATGATTTATGCAGATTTAACTCTAAAAAATTTAGAAGGAAAAGATATAGATTCTGATCAAAAAAATGAAGAAGTTGCTCAATTAATGAGAATGTCACGAACAGATGATGCATATGAAAATCTAGGAGAACTTATCGTTACAAAGTTAACCCATTCTGATTTGGATGGAAATTCATTTTTAGAAGAGGATCGTTATGAAATTGCAGCAGATTTATTCAGAAAATCCAAAGGCTCTCAATCTTTAAAGCATCTAGCCAATCTTATTATTCAACATCTTATAAAAACAGATTTAAGTGGAAATCTCATTACTTCACCCGAACAAGAAATCAAGGCGCTGATCGAATTATTTGAGCTTTCAGATAAACCCTGCGCAAAATTCAATCTTGCAATCATCATGTTAAATTCTCAGAAAAATATTTCGATAGAGACAAAACGTAAAGCGCATAAACTTATGAAAATAGCTGCCCTTCAAGGCATTAAAGAAGCCGACATATGTTGTGCTTTACTTCAAAATGAAATTCAACTTGAAGAAAAGGATACAAGACCAGATAACACATTATTAGATGAATCTAACTCTAAAGATCTAAGCGATAAAGATGCAGCTGAAATATCCCAAGATGCAGAAAAAGGGCAATCCTCTTTAGAGTCTTTGTCGCTTGAGCAACGATTAAAAATCAAAGCATTGAAAAAAGAGCAAAAAAAGAAGGAATATAAAAAAACAGCTCAGAAATTCAAAAATCTACTTCATGGAAAGATTAAACAAAATGATCTTGATTCTTTTTTGATTCATCAAGAAAAAACGATGAAAAAAACTTCAAAAGTTATTTGGGATAAAAAAGCTGAAAAAGACTGGCAAAAGCACGATCCAGCTTTAAAAACAAAAATAACCGAACTTATTCGCGACATTAAAGAAGGTGGCAACCGTGGAAAGCCTGAAATTTTAAAACTCACTGATTTGCTCTCAAGACACATAAACAAAGAACACAGACTTATTTATAAAACCTTAAACAATGGAGATATCGAAATTTTTCAATGCGTTGGACATTATGACGATTAAATAGTTTAAATGTCTAAACAACATCCCCATTGTCCAGAATGAAATCAAAGTTCTTTTTTTCTGGATAGCGATGCGTATTTGTTTGGCAATGCTTAGATTATGGCATGATGGTGTTGCTCTTTATAAACGCCTTAGATACCCCTCACCCGTCGCTGCGCGCCGACCTCTCCCACAAGGGGAGAGGTAAAACCGAAGCAATTTAATTTGCAACAAAAGTAAAAGGCTTTTTATTAAAAAAGATTAATTTACAACTTAGTTAAACAAACTACAATTTCTCCAACCACCGCCTTGACCTTTTTGTCTATCGGATGTTAAATCACCTGCACCTCGAAATTGAAGATCCAATTCTGCAAGCTTCATGTCGTCCCCAAGATTTGAGTTTTCTACAAAAGCGTTTAGACGCGCTAAAGTGCTGGGATTGTCTATTTCATCATCAGGGTTTAATCCTACATAACAATATGCTTGAACAGGCGAGCGTCCGACACGACCACGTAATTGTGATAATTGGGCCATGCCGAAACATTTAGGATCACAAATGATCATTGTGTTTGCATTTGGTACGTCTATCCCAACTTCAATAACAGTTGTTGCAATTAGAATATCAATTTTTTGTGTTTTGAAATCTTCAAGATTTGATGAAATATCCTTTTTTGACATTTCGCCATGAACCATAGCAACTCTATGATCAGCATAAAGTTGTTGAATTAAATCCAACGTTTCTTGAATATTACTTACTTTAGGCACAATAATATAAACTTGTCCTTGACGGTTGAGTTCGAAATCAAGGATAGGCCTGATTTCATCTTCAACAAAATTCATGAAATTTGAAACAATGGCCAAACGTCCGACAGGCGGTGTTGTAAGGTGTGAAGAGCTCATTAATCCCTTATTAACCAATTCTAAGGTTCTAGGAATAAGCGTCGCAGACATCCACAAGACATGCGCATTTGTAAAATGCTGACGTAATTTCTCTTTTTGTATTACGCCTAATTTATGCTCTTCATCAATAATAATATAACCAATATCTTTATATTTTATTGCATCTGAAAAAACTGCATGCGTACCAATAATGATTTGAGCTTTTCCTGATGAAATATCATTGAGCATTCCCTTTTGTTTATATCCACTAGGTATGTAAGCGACATTAATACCGGTTCCTTCGAATCGTTCAGAGAACGTTTTATAATGTTGTTCAGCAAGTGTTCTAAGCGGCGCCAGAATAACAACCTGATGACCTGATTTTGCAACTTTATAAGCAGTTCTTATGGCAATTTCAGTTTTACCAAAACCAACCGAACCAACCAATACACGATTCATAGGTTTGCCTGATACAAATTCTTGGTTTATCTCGCCAATAGCATTTTCTTGACAAGATGTAAGTGAAAAAGAAAATTTTGAACAAAAATCATTATATTCTTGCTCTTGGGTTTGAATTAATTTTCCTTGTAAAGAGCTTCTATCTAAAAGAACATCTTTTAAATGTGCTTCTAAATTTATATCTAATTTTTTTTCTTTTTTGGTTTTCTTTATTGCTAGGCTAGGTTTTAAAAAGTTCTGTAATACTGGATTTGATAATGTAGTGTTAAAACTATAAGGCTGAATATTTTCCAGCACCATTTGATCAGTGAATAAAATTTTATGAAGAAGATCTTCATCTGATGTTGTTGCTTGAAAGCCAAATGTAACGTTATGAAAATTGTATTGTGGTACAGCTAAAAAGGGTGCTGGTATATTGAAAAAAAATGTAGATATATTGTTTTGAGGATAATTTGATTGAATTTCTACTTCTTTGATTTGACCAGAGGATAAGAGTTCGTCTAAGCTTTGTGAACTTGGCGATTCTTGCTGTTCATAATCAAGCATAAATTGGGCAAAATTAGAATCATGCTGTTGCGCTTCTAACAAATCACTAGCAGCATCAAGTGAATATGAAGAACTCTCGTTCTCATAATATTCTGCTGGAATTTGTAAAAAATCATTCGACGCTTTAAGCGAAAGCTCATATTCATCATCATATCCCGCAAACAAAGAACTTGAAAATAAAATTGAAGTTGATAATGCTAGTGCTATAAGTTTTTTATACATAATAATACTCCATAAATTAAAACAATAAAATTATGTTAGCATAGTTTAAGTGTATATACAATATAAAAATAATTATTACTTTATTTTTATATTATTTACATTAAATTTAACTATTATTAATTATTCTTTATTATGCTTTTACCCATTGTTTTTATTTATATTTAACACCGCTTTTCCTTGTTTATATTCGTTCAAATTGCTAGAGCACCTGAGTTCAAAGCCCCATTAACTTCAAGTTGAAAAAATTATGAGCTCATCTTTTCTTCATTTCAGCGTTCATTCAACTTGTTCTTTATTAGATGGCGCTCTTAAAATTCCAATACAGTAATAAAAATATTGCTTTTAGTTATTAATTTGTATAAAATTCTTTTAATTTAAATTAAAAAGGATTAATAAATGATTAAAAAACTTCTTTTTGTTCTTTCACTTCACTTTCTTTCATTCAACGCATTTCAAGTTTTTGCAGGACTTTATGACGATGAAGATACACAGGATATTTCAACCCCTTCCGACAATATGCCGCTTTTCGACACAACAGTATTTGGCCTTGAAAATCTTAAAACATGGTGGAATGCAAAACCTAAAAAACGTAAACAAATAGATTCTCAAAATGAAAACCGCATAAAAGCAGCTATCGCTAAACGTCTTAACAAACAAAATGACGAAGCCACTCAACTTTTTAAAGAAGGTGCTCAAAATGGATGCCCCGTATCTATGTATTGGTTAGGCTTCATTGATGAGCAAAACAAAAAATATACGCAGGCCTTTTCCTGGTACATGCTTTCTTTTTTTACCCAAATGATTAAAAGCGATTCAGGTCCAAAAGGAATTCAAACCTGCCATAACGTTCTCGCAAATTTAGATAAACTTGTAAAAACAGATTCTGTTTGTGAAAAAAGAAAAGCTTATTATAAAGCCATTAAAGAGCAAATGAGCAGGATGCCAGCTCATATACTTCCTTCTCACCCTCTTTTCATGCAAGCTATTTTAAGAACAATCGTTATTGCGCACCAGAAGTATTTTCCACATGATAAAAAACTAAGCGCTTTTTCAGTTGGCGTAAATGCTTGGCTTCTGGATAAACAGCTTTTTCCGCGATTAGCAGAAGAAGCTGCTGGATGTGCAGCAACAATTACAAATTCATTTTTCAATTTAGACGCAAATGTTGAAGCTATTTATTGTATGCAACTCTTTAAAACCAACAATCTTTTAGGCTTTTTAGGTGATCTTATTCTAGATAATAAATGCGATTACAATGAAAACAACACTAAATTTGAGGAAAAAGATCGTGCCAAAATTGGATCCGTACTTTTATGGAAAACCCAAGATCCAAAACTCATTGAAAAACTCATTGATAGACTAATATCTGGAAAAATCGCCTTTGACGCGCACGGAAAACCACTTGATCCATCACAAAAAAACCAGATTATCGCCGATTTAATCTGGAAACAACCAGACCCCTCCCCCACCTACCTCAATTATCTAGGCTGCCTTATTCTACATGCAGACAAACTAAAAGATGCGAACAAAAAGATTATCCCAAAAGAAAACAAAACCTTTATGGCAGTAGAATTTTTTAGAAAAGCCAATATTCCTCAATCCATTGAAAACATAGCCAAACTCATTATAGACGGTAAAATTACAAATGATCTTCACAACAAACCATTTTCACGTGAAGAACGCTATGAAAAAGCAGCCGAAATTTGCAGAATAATTAAAACACCGGATGCATGTGATTTGCTTGCGCATCTTATCAGCGAAGGCCATGTCACAAAGGATCTTGATGGCAATCCATTTACCGAGGATCAAAAACATTTTGTAGAGGCTGATCTACACAGAAAATCACGAACACCTTCGGCTCTTTACAATTTAGGACGCTTAATAAGTTTAAACTTAATTTCACAGGATCTGGATAATAAAGAAATTTCTAATAATAAAAAAACTACTGCCAATTTATATAGGCAATCTGGAATTCCGGATGCAATGACAAATTATGCTTTTCTCATTGAGCAAATGGAGATTTCAGTCGATTTTGATGGCAATATGTTCTCCGAATCTGAAAGATACAATATTGCTGCTGCCCTTTACAGCAAATCCAAAACACAACGCTCTTTTCATTTTGTGGCGCACCTCATTCAAGAAAATCTTATTGCGCAAGATTATGAAGGCAAGGCTATTGAATCGGAAGAACAAAAAGAGCAGATAATAACAGATCTTTATACGCAAGCCAATTTTCCTGAATCAAAAATTGCTTTAGCCATTATCAAGCTTCAATCTTCATCGGAACAACCTATTGAAACGATGATACAAGCTTTAAATCTACTTGATGAAGCAAGATTGGCAGGAAATTCTCAAGCAGATTTGTTTTATACAATACTTCACCAAAAAATTGATGAAGAAAAAGGAACGCAACCCATTTTACATATTGAGAATCCTATTGAAACAAAAAATGAAAATCAAGAATCAAGTTTAAAACCAACTCAAAGCCAGGATGAAGTCATGGATGATGAATCTTCTTCGGACAATTCAACGGATGAAAATGATTCTTGTCCTGAATTATCATGGGAAGACAAACAAAATCTTAAAGCTTTAAAAAAACGCGACCGTGTTAAAAATGAAGCCAATCGTCATTTTAAAAAATTACTTCAAGGAAAATTATCTAAAAAAGAAGGCGCCTCACTTATTCCCAAAATGGAAATAACACTGGCAAAAACAATAAAAATCCAATGGAATAAAAAAGCTATTGATCAGTGGAAATCATTGAACAATGACGAAAAAAAATTAGTACAACGTCAAATTAGTAATATTCAAAATGGAGATCAACGATCAGGAAAACCAAAAAAATTAAAAAATTGCGACTTTATTTCTAGAAGGATCACGCAAGAACACAGGCTAGTCTATCAACTTTTAGGAAATGGAGACATTGAGATCTTACAATGTTGGGAGCATTACGATGATTAAATATTTGAATGCCTGAACAACACGGCCTTTCTCTAGAACTAAGTGAAAATGCTTTTTTTGGGGATAACACCTCCCCTCCAAAAAATAGGAGGGGAGCTAACGTAGCTCAAAAAAAATACGGCAATACAATACAACTACCATCGCTTAAATGTTTTCATAAGATGGCGGCTATTTTACACCTCTTTTCCTTGTTTATATACGCTCAAGTTGCTAAACTACCTCAGTTCAAAGCCCTATAGACCTTGAAGTTGCAAAAATTATGAGTTCATCTTTTATCCATCTCCGCGTTCATTCAGCCTATTCTTTGTTGGAAGGTGCGCTTAAAATCCCTAAACTAGTTGATTTGTGCCAGAAATTTGAAATGCCGGCGGTGGGATTAACGGATCGAAATAATTTATTCGGGGCGATGGAATTTGCCTATGCTGCCAAAGATGCGGGTGTGCAGCCAATTTTTGGCATTACACTGGATCTTGAAACACCCATTAAACGTAGTGATGCGCATTTTATAAAAGTTGCAGATCTTAACGAAAGACACTTATCGCAAATTGTTCTTTTGGCCCAAAACGAATTGGGTTATCAAAACCTTATGAAATTAGCCTCGGCTGCCTATGCTAAAGTCCATAAATTAGTCTCGCCTTTTATCACCCTTAATGAATTACAAATCTATCATGAAGGTCTTATTTGCTTGTCCGGTGGTGTTAAAGGGCCTATTGGATATCTTTTGAAGGAAGGCTATAAAGATCAAGCGCACACTATTTTAACGACTTTACAACAAGCCTTTCAAAATCGTTTTTACATTGAATTACAACGTCATGAACTTCTTGATGAAATAAAAATTGAGCAAGATTTTGTCAATTTTGCGTATGATTTAAATCTGCCCCTTCTGGCCACAAATGAAGCTTATTATCCATCACGCGATCTTTATAAAGCACATGATGCATTGTTATGTATTGCACGTTCTAAAATGCAATCGGAAGATGAACCGCAATCACCAAGCCCTGAGCATTATTTTAAATCCTCTCAATCAATGGTTAGGATTTTTGAAGATCTACCGGAAGCTATTGAAAATACCCTTTATGTAGCACAACGTTGTCATTTTTTATTAAAATCTCGTAATCCTATTTTACCATCTTTTTCAGTTTTTACAGGACGCCCTGATGACGAGGAATTACGTATCCAAGTGATCGACGGTCTTAAGGAACGCTTAAAATTATTGACGTATTTGGATGGCGTTCCAGGTTCGGAAGAGCGCAAAATTGCTGAACAAATCTATTGGGCGAGGATGGAAGAAGAGCTCGGTGTCATTACCAAAACTGGTTTCCCTGGTTATTTCTTAATTGTAGCTGATTTTATTAAATGGGCGAAATTGCAAGATATTGCAGTGGGTCCAGGACGGGGATCAGGCGCTGGGTCACTTGTTGCCTGGGCATTAACAATTACAGGGCTTGATCCATTGCGTTTTGGGTTACTTTTTGAGCGTTTTCTAAATCCTGAACGCGTATCCCTACCGGATTTTGATATCGATTTTTGTCAAGAACGACGTGATGAAGTTATTGCCTATGTGCAGCAAAAATATGGCGTTGATCGTGTTGCCCAAATTATTACTTTTGGTAAATTGCAAGCGCGAATGGTTATACGCGATGTGGGTCGTGTCTTGGGCATGCCTTATCCGCAAGTGGATAAAATCTCAAAGCTTATTCCTAACAATCCAGCCAATCCAGTGACATTACAAGAAGCTATTGATGGCGAATCAGCCTTACAAGAAATGCGCGATGATGATGCAAAAGTCGCTGAATTATTAGCGATTGGTACACAGCTTGAAGGTCTTTATCGGCATGCGTCAACGCATGCCGCCGGCGTCGTGATTGGTGATCGTCCTTTAACTGAATTGGTAGCGCTTTATAAAGATCCAGATGCGTCATTGCCTGCAACGCAATTCAATATGAAGTATATTGAACAAACAGGTCTTGTGAAATTTGACTTTTTGGGCCTTAAGACGCTTTCAGTGATTCAAAAAGCTGTCAAAATAATGTCCAAATTTGGTGTAGATATTGATATTGACACTATTCCACTGGATGATCCTGCAACTTATGCCATGCTTCAACAAGGGGATACTGTCGGTATTTTCCAGATTGAAGGCGCTGGCATGCGCGATGTTGTCAGACGTGTCAAACCTGACAGGTTTGAAGATTTGATTGCTATTATTTCGCTTTACAGACCTGGTCCTATGGACAATATTCCCAAATTTATTGCCTGTAAGCATGGGGACGAAAAAGTCGTTTATTTACACCCTCTTTTAGAAAAAACACTAAAAGAGAGTTACGGCATCATGATTTATCAAGAGCAGGTCATGCAAGCCGCGCAAGATCTAGCAGGTTATACGCTCGGTGGTGCTGATTTACTCCGTCGTGCGATGGGTAAAAAAGTTAAATCTGAAATGGACGATCAGCGCAAAATTTTCGTGGATGGCGCAACTGAAAAAGGCATTAAACCAAAACAAGCAGCGCTTATTTTTGAACAAATGGCGAAATTCGCAGGCTATGGTTTTAACAAAAGCCACGCTGCGGGTTACGCGCTTATGTTATATCAAACGGCTTATTTAAAAGCGAATTATCCAGCTGCTTTTTTGGCGGCTTCCATGTCATTTGATTTGACCAATACTGATAAATTACGCGTCTTTTTTGAAGACACGAAAATGCATGATGTCAAAGTATTGCCGCCTGATGTCAATGAATCTGAAATGGATTTTAAGATCGTTCCGTACGAGGAATCCTATGCTATTCGCTATGGATTGGGCGCGCTTAAAAATGTGGGTGCCTTAATTGTAGGCAACCTTGTCGAAGAACGTTTATCCAAAGGTCCTTATAAATCTTTAGAGGATTTATTGAAACGGGTTGATACACGCGCGCTTAATCGTGGACAATTGGTTAATCTTATTCAAAGTGGTGCTTTTGATACATTATTGCCCAATAGAGCACAATTATTTCAAGCGCTTGATTATTTGATTGGATACGCGCAACAAGTTCAAAAAAGTCAAAAAACAGGGATGAAAAGCTTTTTTGATACAATTGAAATAGAATCGACCAAATTAAATCTGCCCAAAACTGCTCAATGGGTGGATATGGAGAAAATCTCCCGCGAATTCCAAGCTTTTGGTTTTTATTTCTCAAAACACCCGCTTGATACTTACGGAAACCTTTTGGACAATCAGGGGTTAATCAATAGTTTGGATTTAGCGCAATTTCCTGAAGGTAGATTAAAGCTTGCAGGCGTTATCATGGGCTATAAAGAGCGTATGACCAATGACGGTCGTAAATGGGGCATTGTGCAATTATCAGATCGTTATGGCGTCTATGAAACCAGCGTTTTTTCTGAAGTATTAACGAACTATCGAGAACTTTTTGATAAAAATCCACCCATTCCATTGATCGTAACGGTAAATGCCAAAAAAGATATAATATCTGAAGCACCCAAGGTGAATGCAGAAGGTGAGGAGCAACCTGAGCAAGACCGTGTACGATTACGGTTAAATGCGCTTGAATTTAAGCCTATCGATGAAGCAATTGTTTCTAAACGAAAATCGATTATTTTGTTATTGCGCAATATGGATGATTTTGAAGATATAAGACAATATATCGAAAATGCACGTCCTGGTAATTTAACAGTGCAATTTCAGGTAATTGTGGGCACGCAAAAAATAACGATTGATTTAGCGCGACGTATCCACTTAGGCATGGATGTGATTAATAGTTTGGCACCGTATTTTTTAGCGTGAGAATCTATTTTATTTAGTGTAAAATTAGTAATAGGTGCTTTATACGAGGAGAAAATCATGCGTTTGTTCTTTATTTTCTTTTTTTTCACTTCAAATATTATTAATTGTGCAGCTGAGGAGGTAAAATCTCTAGAAAATTCTGTAAATTTAAACTCTCCATTAAGTCAAATGGTATTTTCAGCGGATAAATATGCTTATGGACAAACAGAACTTGGACAGAAAGATATAAAAGCTGCGTATCAAGAAGCTGAAAATCTTCTTAAAAAAGTGATTGAATCAAATCAATCATTTGAAAAAAATTTAGCTTTAATAACATTGGCTCAATATCATAAAGATGGAAAAACAGTGTTGAGCTTGACTGATAAAGCTGCAGCCTTTAAGGAAGCTGAAAAATATTTTAAAATTGCGTTGGAAAATATTAAAGATCCTGAATATAAATATACTGCTTTGGGTGAGTTGGCAATGTTGCATCAAATGGGTCACACAGAAATTGGGCAAAAAGACAAAATTGCAGGACTAAAGGAAGCTGAAAGAATTTATAAGATTCTTGCAGAACAAAATGAATATATACCTTCTAAATATACAGGTTTAGGATTGCTTATTAGCATGCAAGGAAATGGTGAAACTGAATTAAGTCGTCAAAACACAATAGAGGGATATAAAGAAGCTGAAAAATTCATGAATATAATAATCCTTCATAAAGATTTTGATATATGGAAAACTTCAGCTATTTCGCAACTTGCACAGTTTCATTATCAGGGGAAATCTGAATTAAGCAGAAAAGATAGATCTGCTTCTTTCAAAGAAGCTGAAAGATTGTGGAAATTAGAAAGTGAACTACAAGATGAATTACGTAAAGAGTATGATTAAGGAAATGTCTAAATTATTTAATGATGATTGTTGGTGCATAAAAAATTACGATTGATTTAGCGCAACGCATTCATTTAGATATGGATGTTATTAATAGTTTTGTGCCGTATTTTTATATAGCTATAGATTATCTTGATCAAGTAAATAGTGTGTGATATTTTTCATAACTTCTAGTTTAGATTTTAATAATAAACAAAGCCTTGGACACAAACTCAATGAAAATAGTCTGCATCCTTTTTTTTATTATTTTTTCAATTTCAAAAAATAGCGTTGCAGCACCTCTAAACCTCAAAGATTATGAGGCCTATATCAGTGAAAATCGAATTCATTGGCCAGAAAATTATACGCATCGATGTGCTCACGATGAATGGCGTATTGATAGATTTAAAAAACTTTTTATTGAAGATCCTGATACAGCTTTAAAAAACTATTTAGAAAAATTATGCACATATTGGGCACGCACAGATTCTTTTTATCTCATTCCACATCATATTGAAACTTTTATTATCTTTAAAAATTGCTTTGAAAAAGCTTTTCAGGATCAGCCCGAACAACTTGAAAAACTTAACATTAGCGTTAAGACAACAATCGAAAATCTTAAAGAAAATCACTTGGCTCATTACTTAAAAACGCTCATAGATTATCCAGATCTAATATGTCTCGCAGGAAGCATAGAGTTTGATATTGAGCAATTATTTAAATTGACAATTGAAACAGCTGTCGAAAGAAAAGACGATCAGCCTATTAAATATTTGTTAGAATTATTAACGGATGAAAAAATAGTGCTTCCAAACAAAGATCAATATATAGATATGTTAATAAAGTATCTTCCCTTGCTCATTGAAAAAAAACCTGAATTATATTGGAAAGTTAAGCCTCTTCTTAAGTTAGAACAAGCGAAAAACAGCATTGAAAATCCTATTCTTAACGCTTTTATTGACGGAATTATTCTTCGTCGACAAGACTATTTTGATTTCAATACTGCTTTAAAAGATATTTTTAATCCTATACAAGAGTCTATTAATTATGTGATTAAGCATCCTCAGAACATACAGTTTTTCTATGAAAAATTTAAAGCCGTCAAGACACCTTTGTTATTACGTTATTTATGGAATGGTCTGATCAATAATTCCAACGTATCTTACGCAGATCAAAATACAAATCTTCTTTATCAACAGCTACGAGATTATTTTCAAATTAACCTAACCTCTGAAAAACAAAATATTTTAGAAAATTTTTGGTTTATATATCTTGTTGAAATTCAAAAACTTTCAAAAATTCAAAAAATTAACCTCCCTGAAACGATCAACAATAATGATTGTGATAAAATTAAAGAATTGTTGTTTTCTTTTATTGTTCCCACAGAATCAGGCTCTTCTGTTGAACACATTAAGACTGAATTATCAACGATCACATACGATCTTTTTAAGATAAAACTGCACGATAATGATCGAGATTTTAGAAAAAAACTTTTTGACATCCTGTTGCATTTTACTGCTTCTTCTGCATACGAACAACAAACCCTATCACCTCAATCTTTGTATCTTTTCTTTAGAGATACAGCTGACGTTCCTTTTGCTGGCTTCTATACTTTAAATATACAATTGTGGGATAAACTTGAAAGCGAATTTGTTTCTTCACAAGAAATACCTTTAAAGCAACGCTTTAATGCCGTTAAAAAAAGAATTAATTTTTTAACAGAACAAAAAAATACATCATTATGGGATGCATGGATAGAAAATATACATAATCTCCATCTTGATCCCTTACTTACTTCATATGCTGATAATATGTATGAAGCTTATCATGCTGAATCTTCTTTTGAAAAATGTTCAGCACTTCGTAACAATATCGAACTCCAAGAACAATATCCTGATTTAATTATTATGTCCGAATGGAATTCCAACCCCAATAATCTTTATCAGGCCTATTCAACAAAACTTACTAAGGAGCTAAACAACGTAAATGCCCAGGTCATTGATCAACTACAACATTGCAAAATAGATGCTGATGCAAATGCTCTATATGGGATTGAACTCGATGCTTTGAATGGTAATAGATTTAATTTTTATGCTTGTCATTTAAAAGATGGTTTTGCACATTGGTTTATGAAATTCGATACAAATGATATTTCAATCGAATCTGAAGAGGATATTTATAAACGTTTTCAATATTGTTTTGATCAAAAAAATATCTACGTACTTTTAATGAAGAATCAATCTTTTGAATTATTTATTATTAATAAAAAAACAGGTGAAATTGAATTTTCAAAAAAAATTAACCTTCCACCAGTTTCGTTAAAGCATATGAATGTAAATAATGACGTTTTGTTTATTACGCAGGAAACACACGATTTTGCGGATTTAAAAAAATCGTTTTTAACTTTATTAAATATCACTGAAGATATATCAAATGAAGAATCTTATTATCAAATCAATCAAAAAATTCAAGAAGATACATCTTGTTTAAATTTTCCTGACTGCAAGATCTATAATAATTATTTGGTCCTATATAGCAAGTTATCCACTTTTATTGATGAGAGTGCAGCATTTAGAGTTTATACTAAAAATGGTTTTTTAGTGGATATAAATGTACCTCTTATAAAGGTAAATGATGAAATTATGTGGTATATTATTGATGACATGTTTATCTATAAAAAAACAACCGAGAAGAATGAATGCATTTATAGATATATTCATTTAAAAAAGAAAAATAAAATAGAATTTAATTTTGAAAATCATCCTCTTTTTAATCAAGAAATCGATAAAGGCCCTGAAATAAAGTCTCATATTGTTAATAATGCCTCTAGAAATTGCATTTATTTAAATGAAAGACAAAAAATTAAAATAATAGATTTGCTGAAGGAATAATAAATTAATTGATACCATATTTTCTAGCTTAAGCTCAACGCTCCACCTAATTCTTTGTTTAATATATATATTGCAATTCATATTTTATTAATGTTTTTTTCCTATAATAAAATTATACACAAATTAGGAGAGATTAAGCCATGAAAACATGTACCCTTATTATCGCTTTTGCTGGCATTATATTAGCGCCTTTGGTATATGCAAGTGATCCTATTGCTATTAAAAAACAGCAACTCATCCAAAGACAATTAATGCTTCAAAATCAAATGCAAGTTAAAACGCAAAAAATTGCTCAAAAAACAGTTCAACCGCAAATAAACCCTGTTAAAGTTGCAGCACAAACGCAAGCAAAACCGCAAGTGCAGACGCAACAAGCACAAATGAAATCCGTTAAAATTGCAGCACAGACGCAAGACAAACAGCAAGTGGCAACGCAACAACCGCAAATGAAGCCCATTAAAGCTGTATCACAAGCGCAACCTCAACAGAGTCAACAAAAGAAAATTGATCTTTCAGCTTTTGCTATATTACCCATGCAGGCTTGGAAAGAAGAACTTAAAGTACCCTCGACATCAAACGAAGGAATTGAAATTATACCTTATGCTGTTAACTAAAAGAATGTATAGTTAGAATACTTAAATATGAATAGCACGTCCATCAACAGCTAAAGCTGCTTCTTTAAAAGCTTCATTCAACGTCGGATGTGCGTGACAGGTGCGCGCAATATCTTCGCTACTTGCACCATATTCTATGGCTAAAACGGCCTCAGCGATAATGGTGCCCGCTTCTGGTCCTATGATATGCACACCTAAAACACGATCCGAATCGCGATGGGCAAGTATTTTAACAAAACCATCTGATTCACCCATTGCACGCGCTCGACTATTTGCAGAAAGTGGAAATTTACCAACCTTATAAGGAATTTGATCCGCTTTTAATTCTTCTTCTGTTTTGCCGACTGTTGCAACTTCTGGATGTGTGTAAACAACACCAGGAATGGCGTCATAATTAATATGTGGTTTTTGACCAACCATTATTTCTGCAACGACAACGCCTTCATCCTCGGCCTTGTGCGCGAGCATGGGCCCTTTAATCACATCGCCAATAGCATAAATGGATGGATTGCTTGTTCTATATTGTGCATCAACAGGGATACGGCCACGATTATCCAGCTGGATACTAATTTTATCGAGTCCTAAACCATCCGTATAAGGCCTACGACCAATCGATACAAGTAAGACATCAGTCGATAGTTTTTCAGTTTTACCCTCAGATTCAATTTCATAAGCTACTTTATTGCCATCAATTTTAGCTGAAATAACTTTAGTGTTTAATTTAAAATCAAGTCCTTGTTTGGATAGCAAGCGTTTTAAATTCAAGCTAATTTCTTGATCCATTTGGGGACAGATGCGGTCCATAAATTCAACAATCGTGACTTTACTGCCTAATCGCGCCCAAACAGAGCCAAGCTCTAAACCAATGTAACCGCCCCCTAAAACAACCATTGATTCGGGGATTTTTGATAATGCAAGTGCGCCCGTTGACGAAATTATTTTTGTTTCATCGACTTTAATACCAGGTAAATCAATCGATTCGGATCCTGTCGCAATAAGGACTTTATCAGCTTCAATATATTGCGTTTCTTTGGTGTCGGGATGAATCAATTTGAGCTTTGTAGCAGACTCAAAAGAAACTTTTGCTTGAAATGACGTTACTTTATTTTTTTTGAATAAGAAGCTGATGCCTTTTGTTAGATCATCAACAACTTTAGTTTTACGTGCCATTAAACGATCAAGGTCAAGTTTAATGTCAGAGCATATAATACCATGATCTTGCATATGTTTTTGAGCTTGATCATATTGCGCACTCGAATGCAAAAGTGCTTTTGATGGGATACAGCCGACATTTAAACACGTACCACCTAATGTTGCACGCATATCAACACAAGCGACCTTCATGCCTAATTGAGCCGCACGAATCGCAGCCACATAACCACCAGGACCTGCACCTATCACAACCAAATCAAAACGCATTTCTAATTTCCTAATTTATAACAAGAAGATATTCGTTAAAATTCTTCCAAAACTATCAGTCTCAATTCGTTTTCCTGGACAGGTGAGAAGCGAAGCTTCGAATACAGATCCAGGATCCAGACAAAAATACATGCTCGAAGAGCATGACTCATTTAGAATATCGTGTGATCTTTGATCACAAATGTTATCTGGACCCTGGATCTCTGTTCGAGCCCTTTGGGCTCAACAGGTCCAGGGAAACAATTTGGGTTAAGACATTGTTAATTTCTAAGAGGTCTAGTTAACAATTGATCAAACACCCAATAACATCCGTTGCGGATCTTCAATATTTTCTTTCACCCGCACTAAAAACGTTACCGCTTCTTTACCATCAATCACACGATGATCATAAGATAATGCAATATACATCATAGGACGAATAACAATTTGATCATTCACAACAATCGGTCGTTTTTCGGTTTTATGCATGCCTAAAATGCCTGATTGGGGGGGATTCAAAATAGGCGTCGACATTAAGGATCCATAGACCCCGCCATTGGAAATGGTAAACGTTCCACCTTGAAGCTCTTCAAGTCTAAGTTTGCCTTCTTTAGCGCGTGCGCCAAAATCGCCAATTTGTTTTTCAATCTCGGCCAAATTCATTTGATCCGCATTTCGAATCACAGGGACCACAAGACCTTGTGCCGTACCGACTGCAACGCTTATATCATAGTAATTTTTATAGACAAGTTCATCGCCTTCGATTGAGGCATTCACCGCTGGAATTTCTTTTAACGCTTGGATAGCGGCTTTCACGAAAAAACCCATAAATCCGAGTTTCACGCCATAACGTTTTTCAAAAGGCGCTTTATAGGATTCGCGCAAACTCATAATAGCGCTCATATCAATTTCATTAAACGTTGTTAAAATAGCTGCTGTATTTTGTGCTGATTTAAGACGTTCTGCAATTTTTTGACGTAAACGTGACATACGAACACGCTCTTCACTGCGACCAGCAGCGGTCGAAACAGCTGGCATTGCAACAGGCGTTGCTGCTATTTCAGGTTTCGCATTTAAAAATGAAATCACATCGCCTTTTGTCAGACGTCCATCTTTTCCTGTGCCCGTAATATCTTTTGGATTCACTTGATTTTCATCAACCCATTTACGTGTTGCAGGTGATAAAGGCAAATCTTGTTGCGCCTTAGCTGGTTGTGCTTGAGCAGAAGCAGATTGCTTCGTTGAACTGGGAGGTGCTTCATCTTTAGCAGGTGTTTCTCTCGGCGCTATTTCTGTTGCAAGTCGTTCTTTTGAAGATGCTTCTTTACCAGCTTGGCCTTCATTTATTTTACCAATAATGGCGCCCACTTTAACACTTGCACCAACGGCTGCTATAATTTCTGTGAGTGCTCCTGCTTTAGGCGCATTGATTTCAAGCGTTACTTTATCGGTTTCAAGTTCGACGATGGGCTCATCTTGCTTCACGGAATCCCCAACATTTTTAAGCCATTTGGCAATCGTTGCTTCAGAAACAGATTCGCCTAAGGATGGAATTTTAATGTCTATGCTCATTTTATTTTCCTGATACATCGTCTTTTAAGCCAAGGGCTTGTTTAACCAATAGTTTTTGTTGCTCGATATGTATTTTTTCACGTCCTGCGGCAGTCGATGCTGATTCGGCACGACCCACATAAATAGGTCTAAGTGATTGATGCTGAATAGATGATAATACTTCTTCCAGACGCCTATCAACAAAAAACCATGCGCCCATATTTTTAGGTTCTTCCTGACACCAAATCATTTCAGCATTGGGGTATAATTTGAATGCTTCTTTTAATTGATCTTCCGGGAATGGATATAATTGTTCAAGGCGTAAAATTGCTACATTTTTCAATCCTGACGCACGTCTTTGTTGAATTAAATCGTAGTAAACTTTACCACTACATAGAACAATGCGATTTACTTTTGAAGGAATATCAATGTCATCTGTTTCACCAATGACGGGCTTGAAAGAAGTTTTTTCAGCCAAATCTGCTAAAGTTGATTGCGCTAAATCTAATCGCAATAAAGATTTTGGTGTCATGACAATAAGAGGTTTACGATAATTTCGTTTTAATTGACGTCTTAAAACGTGAAAGTAACTTGCAGGCGTTGTGCAATTGACAACTTGCATATTGTTTTCAGCACAAAGTTGTAAATAACGCTCTAAACGTGCTGAAGAATGTTCTGGGCCTTGGCCTTCATAACCATGCGGCAACAACATCACAAGCCCTGACATACGTAACCATTTGCTTTCGGCCGAGGAAATAAATTGATCAATAATAACCTGCGCTCCATTGGCAAAATCACCAAACTGGCCTTCCCATAAAACAAGATGATCAGGTTGCGTTATAGAATATCCATATTCAAAACCGAGTACCGCAAATTCTGAAAGGGGGCTATCATAGACTTCAAAACGTGATTGCTTTTCATTTATATTATTGAGCGGGATATATTTTTTCTCATTTTCTTGATCATAAAGAATAGCATGACGATGTGAAAAAGTACCGCGTCCTGAATCCTGACCACTTAAACGAATAATGTGACCTTCTAATAGCAAGCTTCCAAAAGCAAGCGCTTCGCCCATTGCCCAATCAATATGCGCGCCTGTTTCCATCATAGCTTTTTTAGCTTGCATCAAACGCGTCAATTTAGGATTGATGTTAAAATCGTCGGGGACAAAAGCTAATTTTGTACCAATTTCTTTGAGTGTATTAAGATTGACGCCTGTGATGGTGTCATCTTTCTGACCATTAGCAGCTGTTAAATGAGACCATTGTCCTTGCAACCATTCAGCTTTGTCGGGTGCATAATTTTGAGCCGCCTGATAATCAGCTTCAAGCTTAGCTAAAAACTCTTGTGTTTTTTCTTGAACCAATTCATCAGACAAAACAAATTCTGCTTTCAACCTATCTTCATAGATAGCTTTAACAGAAGGCTGCTTACGAATAATGGCATACATTAAAGGTTGCGTGAAAGCTGGCTCATCGCTTTCATTATGTCCATAACGCCTGTAGCAGAACATATCCAAAATAATGTCAGATTTAAATTTTTGACGATATTCAAGAGCCAAACGTGTTGCTTTGAAAACCATTTCAGGGTCGTCACCATTCACATGAATGATAGGTGCTTGGGCTCCTTTTGCAACATCCGATGGATAAGGTGTTGAACGCGAAAATTTTGGTTTTGTTGTAAAACCAATTTGATTATTGATAATAAAATGAAGTGTGCCGTCTGTTTTATACCCTTCAAGTTCAGACAAACAAAGTGTTTCTGAAACAATGCCTTGGCCTGCAAAAGCCGCATCTCCATGAAGAAGAATCCCTAATGCTTTATTGGTTTCTTGTGGATAATCTTGCTGGATTGCACGTACTTTTCCAACCACCACCGGATCAACGGCCTCTAAATGCGACGGATTAGGTGTTAAAGATAGATGCACCTTATTACCGTTTATCACGCGATCAGCACTAGCACCCAAATGATATTTAACATCACCTGACCCTTGAACATCATTGGGATTAACGGATCCTCCCTGGAATTGTGAAAACAACGATGTGTAAGATTTACGTATTGTATTGGTAAGAACATTTAAACGGCCGCGATGCGCCATTCCAATCACAATTTCTTCAATACCGATACGACTTGCATAGGCAATTGTTTCTTCAAGGGCAGGAATCATAGCTTCCCCTCCTTCAAGCCCAAAACGTTTGGTGCCGACATATTTAACATGTAAAAAACGCTCAAAACTTTCGGCTTCCAAAAGTTCCTTATAAATCTTTAATTTATCATCATTGGGAAGTTTTGCTTGAAAACGACCTGATTCAATTTCGGTTTGAAGCCAATTGCGTTTATCCAAATCTTGAATATGCATAAATTCAAAACCAATATTACTGGCATAAATGGCATTAAGGCGTTCTAAAATATCGTTGGGACTTGCTTGTTCAAAGCCTAAAAGGCCTGCAACATAAATGGATTTACCCATATCTTCTGGTGTAAACCCATAAGCTACAGGATCTAGATCCGGATGATGATTTATTTTTTCTTGTTTAAGTGGGTCTAAATCTGCATTTAAATGACCACGCACCCGATAAGATCTGATAAGTGTCAGAAGACGAATAAGATTTTGTGTTTGATATGGTGTTAGATCTTCTGATTTGGATGGTTTTGCCCCTTTTTCAGGACGTTGAATCGGTTTTTCAATATCGCTTATAAAAGGTAATTTTTCACCCCAGCTTGCGCCTTTAAGCTCTTTTTCAATGGATTGAGAATCATCTTTTAGATGATCAAAATATATGCGCCAACTTGAATCCACATTATTAGGATTCTGCAAATATTTAAGATATAGATCACTTATAAAATCAGCATTTTGATTATATAAAAAAGATGTTTCATCCAAAAAACTTGTCATTTGGTCCCTGCTTTTCTCATTGGTCTGAATTTTTGAAAAATGCTATATGTTTTGTATGAAGTCTAACATTTTTTTATAAAAAATTCACCCCATATGACATAAAAAATTTAATTTTATTTATGAAGGATTGCTGTGAGTCAAAGAGAGTTAAAAAAAGAAAATCGCCCTCTTTTTCAAAAGGGCGATTGTACTATAGTCAAATAATTTTAAATTCAGACAAGGAATGACGCGTGATGTGTAGTCTCTTCCTACATGAGCAAGGAATGACGATGCATCAATTTGAAGTTATTTGACTATAACGTTAGATAAAGCTCTAATCAAGCTCAGGCGGGACAGGAAATTCTTCTTCATCTGATTGCTGAGAAGATGAAACATCACCAATATCATCATCTTCTTCTGGTGGCGCAAGGTCTGCCAAAGCGCCTGCGCCCATATTCTTTGCCTTTTGCATAAATTTGACGGCAGCAATGTAGAAATCAATACCTTGAAGCTGCTGAAGATCGTTATATTCATTCTTTAATGTTGGAATCTCATCAATGATTGATCTAAGATCTTCAATTGTTTGTGCTATTGATTTCTTTTGTGCAGCCTTTATTTTTAACCCAATTGCTTCATTTAAATCTAATTCTAATTGGGACGCAATATCATATATTGCCCAAAGATTATCACTATGCGTCAGAAGATCTGCCAATTGACCATATCTTTCTGTAAATTCAATATGATCACTTACCATTGGACCTATATTGGTTACCATTAATTTAATAAAATGTTTTAAATCTGCATTCGCCTGAACAGATTGAATGGTATCTTTATTTTTCGTATAATTTTCAATTAAAATAGCTTTGACTCGATTTTCTTCAGTTGGTATTTTTGGATCTATTGTTTGCTTTGTAATAGGAAATCCATCCCAAGTCGTCTTTGCAGCAATTGCTGCAGCAGGTATCCAAAAAAGTGCATTACTTAAACTTAAAGCTGAAGATCCTGCGTAAACGCCCCCTAAATACTTCGCATTATTAAAAGCTGCTTTAAGATTCAAGCGATACATGTAAACACGTGTTGGACTCTCATCATGCACTTTAACTTTTATAGATTGGTGCGGATCAACATAATACCATTTTTTATCTTCAGAGATAAAAGATAGCATATACCATGTATGACTTACATATAATTTTATAGGATGATCTGATTCGTTTTGCACAAGAACATCAAGTGCCTGCGCGCTTGCAGACAAAGCTAAAAAAGAAACGAGGGTTAATAAAAATTTTCTCATTATAAAACTCCAATAAATATTTTGTTTGTAATTTAATTTTAGTCAAAATCAATTAATAAAAAGTTAACGTACTACTTATAATTTAATATGTCAAAAAAAAAGCCTCCAGGTTAACTGAAGGCCTCTTTTTGTTTCAACACGAAGAATCGAATTTACTTAGATCCGTACCACCAAGCGATAATTTTATCAGTGAAATTCGGCTCTACCTCTTCATCATAACCAGGCTCTGCATCATAAATATTATGGCCAAATGTAGGAAGATCTTCGACAAGATTCTCTGCTACTTCAGCAACAGTTGAAACAATGTCTTTACCTGTTTCAACAACTTTTTCTAAATTTTTGACAGCATTACCAAAAATGTTTTTAACAGATTCACCGAAACCTGATGCGATATTCCCAAAGGACGATTGAATACCTTCAACAACTTTGCTCATTGAAACAATTGTAGAAGCGTCACGGCCAATAATTTCCCATTCACCATCTGTACTTGTGACGAGTTTGCCATAGGCATTGTCATAGTCTGTAGATGTTGCTTGTAAAAAATTAGGAAGTATTTTTTGCAACATTTGTGACGCAAAATTTGAAGATCTATTTTCTAGATCTGCTTTACGTGCATCATAACCAACTAACCACTGAACGATACTTTTTGAATATGTGTCATCAGAATTAAGTTCATTGTCAGCTTTTAAGCTTAACAAAGCGATCACACCATAAGATGGATTAAGTAATGTTGCACCAAATCCTACTGCAGTTTGAGTTGCTGTTTCAGCAATATTTAAAGCTTTTTCAGCAAGCTCTGCTGCGGCAAGGTTAGCAACTGTACCAACAATTTTTTCAACTGTTTCGTTAAAGTTTACTTTAAATAAAGAAACGTAATGGTTTACGGCTTGCTCTAACATACCTAGATCTTCAGAGGAAGAATCAACAGCAATAGTTGTACCGTCAATTTCTACTGAAGTCGCATCAGTTGAATTCTTAACATTCATTAATTGTGTGATTTGAGCTTCTTCTTCCGGTGTAACAACCATGTTATTGCTTGTAATAAGATCTAAAATTTTTGATTCTGCAAGTCCCATAGCAGCCCCAACAGCCTTAAGGGTTGCAGCTTTAATTTTTTTACCTAATGCATATTGTACAGTTTGGCTTGCAATTGTTTTATTCAATAAAGTTAGTTTGAAAAAACGATTTTCAAGGAAATTCCATAATGCTTTTTGACCAGGTATATATGGTACCAATGTATTTAAATCGACGCCAAATTTAGCGGCAAAATTACGTAAAAAGTTTGCATTATCATTATAGATATGGCCGATGACATTACCTTCAGCATCTTCAACATGAACACCATTTTGCTTGTAGACAAGATCATAAAGCAATCTGTCAACTTTTTTGTCGACAAGCTTCACAGTGTATTTGCCCATTAAATCAACGGCTTTTGATTGAAGATAAGATCTTGCTTTGTCTTTAGTCGCAGTTGAAAGATGGCTAATATTTTCGCTTGCCCAATTATAAACTGTATTATAAGTGCTTGTAGCGTATTCCGAAATATGGCTACTTTCATATGCTTGATAGGCTGCATTATATGTTGTTTGAGCAACATCTTTTGCCATGCCTGCTAATTGACCAGCATAGCAGCAGTATTAGCATAGCTAGTTGCACTATTATACCAATCTGATAAACCTGCATTTGCTGTAAAAGTTGGACTTGCTAAAAGAAGCATAAAAGAGAGTGATAGTTTTTTCATTTTGAAACTCCATAAAAATAAACTTTAATAAAATAGTATTCATAAATTTAAGGATGATAACTCAAAAACCTCCAAGAAATATTTGGATTTAATCTTAAATCAACATCTTTGTTCGTCAATATAATAAAAGTATACATTAACGCAACACAATATGTCAACATATATTTCATAAAATGTTGTGAGCGAGCAAATTCCAACATCTTTGCGATATATTTTTCCTATACCCAAATGATTTGGAAATGCCGATTTTTGAGTCTGAGATTTGAGGTGATTTTTGATGCTGAAAATTTTAACAGATAATTGTTTTACCTTAGAAATTTTTGGTTCAAAAAGCGACCAAAGATCATCGGCTAAAAACGGTAGTTTCGGATTATTTGGGTATATGATATAATTAGTCATTGATTATTTTTCAGAGGGTTCAATGAAAATTATTGTCTGCGGTGGTGGACAGGTTGGATATGGTATTGTTCGTTACCTCGCCTCTGGTGATGCTGATATCGTTTTAATAGATACCGACGCAACTCAAATTAAACGCGCAACAGACCGACTTGATGTTAAAGGCATTGTAGGCAATGCGGCACTTCCCAATATCTTGGAAGAAGCTGGCGCTAAAGATGCCGACATTTTAATTGCTGTGACGCAATTTGATGAAGTAAATCTTATTGCTTGCCAAATTGGTGGGACGCTCTTTGGTATCCCTACGAAAATTGCGCGCATACGCGATCAAAATTATAGATCCCCCAAATGGGCAGAACTTTTTGAACAACATTATTTAACAGTGGATAAAGTAATTTCACCTGAAGCTGAAATTGCCAATATTCTTTTACAATTAAGCCAAATTTCAGGGATTTTTGATTATATTCCTATTACGGAACCTAAAGTTAAATTATTAGGCGTGATTTGCACGGATGATACACCGATTATTCATACCCCTTTAAGACAATTAGGTGAACTTTTTCCTTACCTTAATTTTAATATTATAGCTATTTTTCGAGACAAAGAAGCCTTTATTCCCAAAGGTAAAGACCAATTATTACCTGACGATAAAGTATATTTTTTAGTTGAAACCGATAAAGTACAACGCGCTTTGTCCGCTTTTGGATATGAGGAAACACACAGCAAAAGACTCATCATTTCAGGCGGTGGCAAAATTGGACTAAGCCTTGCAAAACAATTAAAGCAAGATTTACCCAAATTGTCGTTTACAATGGTTGAAAAGAAAAGAGAAATTGCTTTACAAATCGTTGAAGAATTGCAGGATAAAATTGTTCTTTTCGGTGATATTTTAGAACCTGATTTCTTTAAAGAACTCAATCTCGATGGAGATGAGACCTTTATGGCCTTAACAAATAGCAATGAAACCAACATATTAGCGTCATCTCTTGCCAAATATCATGGGTGCAAAAGAACCATAAGCCTTGTTACCTCGCAAAATTATGACCCTATTATTAGGCCGCTTTCCATTGATGCTGTTGTGCAGCCTAATTTGGTAACCATTTCATCAATTTTAAAACATGTAAGACGTGGTAAAATTCAAGCTGTTCATAGTTTGCGTGAAGAATTTGGAGAAATTATCGAAGCCCATTTACTTGAAACCTCTAGACTTATCGGCCCTCCTTTTAGTGAGATTCAATTACCAAAGGGCATTATGATCGCCTGCATCATTCGAGAAAATAAGGTTATTTTCCCTAATGATCGCACTATTTTAGAATCAAACGATTATCTAATTGTTATTGCAGAAAAGGCACAAATTAAAAAAGCGGAGAAACTTTTTACCGTTGGTCTGGACTATTTTTAACTGTCCAGATTATGGGCAAATTCGTCGTCAGAACTGCGCTTCCGGTACTCATGTACAAAGAAGTACACTCCGTTCTGGTTCTCGTTCTTTCTAGACTTTACCTCATAATCTAGACAGTTAGAGAAAAAACCAAAATACAACTCAAGGAGAAATTATATGTCGCGTATTGCTTATGTTAACGGTCACTATCTTCCGCATGCACATGCGAGCGTACATATAGAAGATCGTGGCTATCAATTCGCCGATGGTGTTTATGAAGTCGTAGCACTTTATAAGGGCATTATTCTAGATGAAATCGGCCATCTTGAGCGTTTAGAACGTTCATTAAATGCATTACGCATTACTCCCCCTGTAACGCTTCCTGTTTTACGTTTATTGATTCGCGAAATACAAAGACGTAATTTGCTTCAAACAGGTCTGATTTATTTACAAATAACGCGTGGTGTTGCAACTCGTTTTCATCCTTTTCCTGATCCGCCTGTTCCCTCTTCACTGATTATAACGGCCAAGCATATGAAGCTTCCTAATGATGCTGTTGTGCAAAAAGGTGTTTCAGTCATCACAATACCTGAAATGCGTTGGCCACGATGCGATATAAAATCGATTTCATTACTCCCTAATATTCTTGCCAAACAAGAAGCGATTGACAAAGGAGCCTATGAATCATGGTTTTTAGACGCAGAAGGATTTGTAACGGAAGGGACGGCCACCAACGCCTGGATTGTAAATGAAAAAGGTTATATTCAGACAAGACCAACAAATGAAAACATATTAAGCGGCATAACACGTAAAACAATTATCGATATGGCAAAGGATCTTGGCATTCCTTTTGTTGAAAAACCATTCAACACTCATGACGCAGAACATGCCCAAGAAGCATTTATTACCAGTGCTACAAATTATGTGATGCCTGTCACAATAATTAACAAAAAACCAATAGGTAAAGGTATTGCAGGACAAATTACGCTTCAATTGCGGCATGCTTATTTGAATTATGTTGTTTCTAAAAGTACTCAAAAGAAAATTTCTTAAGATTCTTCTTTTCAAGATATACAATATATTATAATTTTTTTATATTTTTAATAAGATTGACTTTATTTTTAGAATGAATTATAAACCAATATGAAATTTTCTGTTGATTATGGTGTGTTATGAAAAAAGTTGCCTTTAGTATTATATTTATTTTTTCTTTTCAATTTATGAAGCCTAATCAACAAATTTATGCAACAATTCTTTCGAATACAAACGTAACATCAAATTATATTGATCTTCCTCTATCTTGTAATACTTATTCCCAGAAAAATGCATTTCATCAAATTGATACTGACGTCCCATTTTCTAAACAAACTGTGCCTTATTTTAAACCTTTACTTGAAAATTCTCTTTCATCACCTATTCTTGAAACTTCTACAATTTCTGAATATAAAGCTATTTTAGAACTTGGTTATTCTATTAAAGAATCCGAAAAAAAATATAATGATATATACTTAAAACCTTTATGCACTCAAGAAAAAATAAAGCAAATTTATACAGATATTTCAAATACGCTCAATCATTTAAAAAATGAAAAAGATCCATGGGATATCCCTCTCCCTGCTTTTGGCGATTTAGCAGCACACCTTTACAAAGCTTTTGAGCAAGATTGTTCATTTGTTTTTCAGCATAAAATGAATGAATTTTTAAATAATTCAAAAAATCAAAACATAACATCCTATGCATGGTTTTTGAAATTTATGTCACTTTGCGCTGTTTCTACTTCTTGGTATCCACAAAATTCAAGCAAAATTTCAAATTTAGCATCTAGCCCAGAAGGATTATATCAAAAATACGTATCCCTTTCATTTGATCCCCTTAAATACGTCCTAGAAATTGAATCTCATGAAGCTAACCCTTATGCCATGATCGGGTCCTTAAATTATTTAATAAAACGTTTCCCTGACATCATTATTTTACCCAATCCTTTTAATTGGGTAACACCCTTAGAAAAACGCATTGATACTATCCATCCTATTCTTTTTCCTAAAACAAAAATTTTTATTGAAAATAGCTTAAAACAACCTGATCAAATTTTTTACGAACAATTACTAAAAATTGCAACATTAGATGTTTTGAATGAACCTGCTCAAGAAACGCTTTCATCTTTAACAGACGATGAGCCTTACGCAGACGATACAATTAATCAAATTGAAATCTATAATAACAAACATATCTTTAAACTTTCTACTCTTATTCAAGAAGCTGAAAAAACGGATGAAAGTGGGTTTTTAAAAACCTCTGTTCCAAAAGATGAGATATTTAGAATTTATAATAATATATCAGATTCTTTTCAATATTTAACAGATCATGAAAAACCTTGGGATATACCCCTTTCTGAATTTTATGATTTGGCTCGTCTATTTTTAAATAGAATTTCAAATGATACTAAATCTGTTGATTTAATGGATAATAAATATTTTGCGCTTCAAAAAGCAGAAAAATTTTTAGAAGAGTCATTTAAAAATAATTTAATAACATATCGTTGGTTTTTAAAATTTTCAGGCCTTTGCGCAGCGATTATGACGATAGGTTATAAAGATAGTGCTTATATTAAAGATACAGATAATGTATATTCCTATCAGCAATTTTTAATGAATTCATATGTTGATTCTAACTATGATCCACAAACTTATTTTGATTGTGTGGATAAAACGGGATCACCTGTCACGCATGAATTAGGATCATTGAATGCGATGGCAGCGCTTTTTCCAGAAATCGTTATCATCCCTTTTCCTTTTGATTTAACGGATGTGGATATATTTTTAAATTTTCCTGGTAAAAATAAGCATGTTTGGTTTGCAGGTTTTGCGCATAAACCAGTTACCGCAGATGAATTTAACATGAACCCGCATCTTTTTTTCTATCATGATATTCTGCATTTAGCTTCTATAAGACAAGCTTTACAATCCACCAATAAGTGCTTACCAAAAACTATTTATCCAGAATATTTAAATGATTTTTCATGTAAAATTATTGAAGATGCACAAAAAGATCGCGTTTCATTGCTTTTTGATGTATTAGAATTATCTCAACAATTTTTAGTTGATTTCATGTTAAATCCAGCAAATGATATCGATATAAAACAGATGTATGGGTTTTTTAGTTTTTTAATTTTTCATGAAAATAATGTTAGTATAACAAGTAAATTTCATAGTATTTTCAATCCGTCCTTTCTTTTGAGCACTAAGATAAGAAACAAAGAAATTTATTCTTCTTTAGATTATTATGGATCTCTTTTGCCTGCAAAAATTTTGGAAGATATAAAATCAAATAATTGGTCAACATATGATCTTTTAGTTGATAATTTTTATAAAGAATTTCATTTATATTTACAAACACATAATCCTGTTTTGTGGGAAAAAAGACAATCCTTTTTTGAAAAGGAGTATTTATTTTTTTCAGTTGGACAATCAAAAGGGGTAGAGGGATGTTTTTATTATAATCCGTCTATTTATTATACCGATTATTATGAACATGTTATTCGTCCATTATTAAGTAAAAACACTGCTTTTGATAATCGTTTTGAAATGTTTTATAAAGAATTTAGCATTCGTGAAAAGGATTTTAAAAATTTACCTTCAATAGCAATCTTTTATAATTTTTCTGGAAATCCTTTTAAAGCAGCTTTTGATCCTAAAATAAAATCAATGGATATTTTTACAAATCAATCTAAAGAAGAAATACTTCAAAACAAAGAAAAAATAGCCCAAATGTATAAAGATACGCTTCCATCTAGAGAAGATGAGTATCCATTGCCTAATATTCGTTATTTTGGTTCGGATCGTTTGCCTGTACAGATTCATTGAATAGAAGTATTTTAAAAAATCCTCCTAATAAAGTATAGTGTTTTCGCTTTAGGTTAAGAGCAGGCATGAGGAACGAAGGATAGTCTTTTCCTACATGAAAGGTGTTTGACGCTCTATTAACCCAAATAGAACCTAATATATTAACGCTCGACCCATTCTTCTATTTGCTTTTGACGCATTTTAACAATGGGTGATATTGGCATATTATAAGTTATTATTTCATACTTGTTTGGCTTAATATCCCACCAAGTCTAATGGGTGTAATAGAGGTTGCAAGGCCTGTTTGATCATTGGTATCAATCATCACGCCTGAAAGCGTCCCCTCACCTTCACAAGGCTGAAGCGCACCTAATCTCATTTTTTTGGTGAAACGCATAATCGCTTCCGCTTTACCCATACCGACCACGGAATCGTAATCACCACACATACCAGCATCTGTTTGATAAGCTGTACCTTTTGGCAGTATACGATGATCTGCAGTCGGTACATGTGTATGCGTACCAATGACGGCCGAAACGCGACCGTCTAAATAATAGCCAAAAGCCATTTTTTCTGATGATGCTTCGCCATGAAGATCCACAAAAATAGCATTGATGGAGGATCCTAAACGGTATTTTTCAAGCAATGTCATTGTGCGTTCAAATGGATCATCAAGTGCATCCATAAAAAGACGGCACATCGCGTTAATCACAAGAATTTTGCGACCATCAGGTAATTTATACTCAATAAAGCCCTTACCTGGGACAGCTTTAGGATAATTAATAGGACGAATAAGGTTTGGTACTTTATCCATATAAGGAATGATTTCTGATTTATCCCACATATGATTGCCTGATGTTATAACATGCACACCAAAACTAAAAATTTCATCGGTAATTTTAGGCGTCAAACCAAAACCATGAGCAGCATTTTCACCATTAGCGATGACGACATCGATTTTATGTTTTTGTTTTAAACTGGAAAGATGTTTTGAAACAGCCTGACGTCCTGAACGACCAACAATATCACCGCAAAAAAGAATTCTCATTAAATTTTATCACTTCCTTTTCAGTCACCATAAAATCCAATCTTTCGTCATGCGTTTCATGAAAAACGGATGGAACTTCTTGGGCTGCAAAACCAATACCTATGGCTAGAATATCTTCTATTTTACGACATTTTTCAAGTGTTCTGTCATAATGACCTTTCCCATAACCCAAACGATGCCCTTGTCGATCAAAACCGAGTAACGGCACGAGCCAAATTGTCGGATTAACTTTTGGCGCATCGGGCGGAATCGTCATTGTACCAAAGGTGCCTTTAACAAGATGAGAAGATTCTGACCAAACACCAAATTCAAGTGCACCATTCGGCGTAATAATACGCGGTAAACACAAAATATGATTTTGCTGTCGCAAGGCTTCTGCCAAAGGCAATACATTTAATTCGCTATTGATTGGCCAATAGGCTGCAATTACCTGAGGCGTTTTAAATTTAAAATAATCTAGAAATAAATCACGGATTTTAAAAGGTGCCGTTTCACCTATTTGTTTTGACGCAATTTCACGTTTGATTTTTAATTTTTCACGTAGAGCAAGCTTTGATCTCTTTAATATAGAACAAACTCCTTGTACTCAATCGGTTTCATAATGTGGGTAGAAAGATGAGTGGTGAGGCACGCAGAGTGTATCCCTTCATACATGAGCATGACGAATCCCGAAATCTGACGCCCTCCACAGTTTGAAACAGGAAGGGTACATTTTGGTGGCCCCGTTTTTGCCGTTGGTAAGAAAATCCTCATGCGGCCAAGGTTAAAAAGGGTGCCATATATCAATACCAAAATACTGACAGGGACAGCGCCCAAAGCTAGAGTATCGCCCCTGGGATAATAACCGCCTATCGAACAACACAGCAGCCACCATTACTATCTTAGCGCTGTTGGATGTTTTCCGCAATGTTTTCCATGCGTGATGCTAACATTTCGACTGCTTTTAAAAAATTGGGATCAGTAAGACGCGGATCTGTTGGCTTTTCATCCATTGAAGGCTGTATATGCACTTGTTTTTCTTGTAATTTTTGTTCCAAATTTTCATTTTCGTTTAACGTGTCACGCAATTCATCGGCAATTAAAAGTGAAACCATCACCATTAAATGAAGATCGTTGATCTTGCCTGAAAAATTCTTCGTTAATTCTTTTGCTTTTTCATCAACATAAAAAGCGAGCTCTTTAATTCTATCTTCCTCACCAACATTACAATGAATGGGGAAGCTACGACCATTGATGGTAATTGTTACTCTGCCGCTCATGTCAATCCTTCTATCATTTGCTCAAGCTTAAGCTGTAAACTTGCTAATTTTGCGTCAGTATAGCTGATCTTTTCATAAAAGCTACGATTTTGAGCCTCAGCTA